>NZ_RZOT01000128.1:0-11988 GCF_003999085.1 Mesorhizobium sp. M4A.F.Ca.ET.090.04.2.1 | reverse complement strand
GTGTAGAGACGGATGGCCGGTTCGTTGTCGGCATAGACCGTCAATTCGACCCGTTTCAGGGCCCGCCAGTTGTCGGCCACGTCAAGCAGCGCGCCAAGTATGGCAGAGCCAATGCCCTTGCCGACAAAGGCATCGTCGACGCCGATGTTGATCTCGCCGATATGCGAACGGCGCGGCGAACCCTGCACGACCAAGCTGCCATGGCCGACGACCTTGCCGTCCAGCTCCGCAACGATCCAGGTGGTTTCCTGGCCGGACTTGGCGATGCGCCGCTCCACCTGCTCCACCCTCTCGAAGGGCATCCTGAAAGTGCCCCAGCGGAAGCCCGGCATGTTGAAGATCGTGCAAAGCGCCTCCGCATCGCTTGGCCGCACGGGTCGGAGCTGCGGCTGGATTTTCTCGGAGGATGGCGAAGTCGTGCTGTTCATGGCGTTCCCGGCTAGAGCAATTCCAGGAAAGTGTAAGCGGTTTTCCGCCCGGAATTGCGTCCGAACAAAGATAGAGCAGTTCGCCGTTTCCTTTGGAACGATGAAATGCTCTATGGTAATCGGCTGGGCACGATGCACCGGACGTCACCTGAAAATCCAGCCGTCTCTGCAATCTATGATGCCGATTGCGAGCCAAAGTAACGAGAGGCGACGTACAGTTTGAAGACGCCGCTGATGCCGATCCAGCCGAAAAGGGCGAGCCACGCCAATGTTCCGGTCGCCGTCCAGCCGATCCGGTGCACCGCGGCGTCGGTGATGACGAGGCCAAGGATGGCAAGCAGGCCAACCAGAAACTGCGCCAGGCCGAGCACCAGCAGTTCCTCGCGCGGCGCGCTTCTCCACACAAGATATATGCCGCCCGCACCGGCGAGGAAGATGGCGCTATAGACCTGAGCGTGGAAGGCATCGACCGGCCATGGCCAGGTGCTGCTGAATGTCAGGGGAAACAGCAGCAGGCCGACGCCATAGAGCCCAAGGATCGCCGATTCCACCGGCATGTAGCCGCGCCATGCGGCGCTTAACGTCACGCCTTTTGCCGAAGGACGCGCCCTGGCCCGCCACAGGAACACCCCGGATACCGCGACCGAGCCAAGATAGACCAAAAACCAGAGCCACGGTGCTTTGCGCTCGAAGTTGAAATAGCCGAGATTGATGAATGAAGCCGCCGACACGATGACGGTGAAGATGAAGGCCATGACGAGCACGAGCCTGCCGGGCGACCAGCGATTCCACAACAGGAGCGCCGCCATCACGACCATTTCGGCGGTGTAGAAGCCGCCGAGGAAGCGGGCATTGAACGGCGTGACGGCCCAAGGCCAGCGCGGCTTGACCAGCACAGGCGCGAAAAACAGGCCCGCGCCCACGATCAAGACGATGATGACCGCCACAGAGAAAAGGCGCAGGGCCGCGGGAAACGGTGGGTTGTTGGATGTCGGCATGGGAGCGAGCCCCAAAGATGAATGCCTATATACCATCAAAGTGCCGCTTGCGGCCGGTGAAAATCTGCCGAATGGGAATTGAACTGTCACCAGGCTCATCTATTCGAATGGCCGTACGGTCCGTTTCGACGTAAAATGGGGCACTCGGACCAAAGCGCGGTCCGGTCAACTCGCCTCGAGGGCGCATTTTCCGGAGCCTGCACGATGAACGAAGCCCAGGATCTGTTCTCGCTTCTGCGGCAATCGACCGATGTCGATCCACTGGCAATCGAAGCGATCAAGCGAACCATCGCGGAGGGCGAGGACCGTGAACTTTGCCGCATCAATACGCTGGCCTTCGCCAGCAAGCATGGCCTCGACGAGGAGCGCGCCATAAGCGCCTTTCTCCATGCTGCGCGGGTCGGCATCTTCGACATTTCCTGGAATGTCCTGTGCCCCGGCTGTGGCGGCGTGCTCGACACCAACGCCACGCTGAAAACCCTTCAGAAGGACGAATACAGCTGCGCACTGTGCTCGCAGGGCTATTCGCCGACCCTCGACGAGATGGTCGAGGTGACATTCACCGTCAGTCCCCGCATACGCAGGATTGCGGCCCACAATCCACACGAACTGCCGATGGTGGAATATTTCCGCCAGATCTACTGGGCGTCCGGCGTCGATGTCCCGGATGAGGATTTCGCGAAAAAGCTGGAAGCGTTCTCGCTGGAGGATATCGAACTTGCGCCCGGTGAAAAGGCGGTTCTGCCCATACAGCTTCCGTCCGAATTCATTATCGTCTTCGAGCCGGTCACCCATTCAGCGCAGTTCATCGACGTGAAGGGCGAACCAACAAAGGAGCGCCGAAGTCTCTCTTTAGTCTTCGACCGCGACCATATCCAGAACCAGACGCTGGAGATGCAACCTGGCCCGTTGCGCATTTCGCTGGAAAACAGGACCGAAACCCGCGTGCTGCCGACGGTCTTCATCGCCGGCGAGGCATTGCATGATTTCCTGGGCAAACGCCGGCCCTTCCTCACCGCCAAGCGCCTGCTCACCAACCAGACGTTCCGCGATCTCTATCGCACGGATACACTCGACATCGACCAGCGCCTGAAGATTACCAGCCTGACCTTCCTGTTCACCGACCTGCGCGGATCGACCGCGCTTTACGAGCGGGTGGGCGACCTTGCGGCCTTCGATCTCGTGCGCGCGCATTTCCAGATTCTGCACGAGATCGTGGCGGCGGAGGCCGGCGCGGTGGTGAAGACGATCGGTGATGCGGTTATGGCGACCTTCGCGACGCCCGATCGTGCGATTGCCGCGGCCCTCAGGATGCGCGATGCGATGCGTGCGCTCAACGACACGAGCGGGCGCGAGGATTTGCTGCTCAAGATCGGCGTCCATGCCGGCCCCTGCATCGCCGTGTCTTTGAACGAGCGGCAGGATTATTTCGGCCAGACGGTCAACATTGCGTCGCGGGTCCAGAACCTTGCCAACGCACAGGCGATCTTCGCCACTCGCGCGGTGGTCGACGACAATCTCACCGCCGACCTGTTGCACAGGAACGCGCTGACGCCCGTAGCCCACGAGGTCTCGCTGCGCGGCATTGAGCGAGAGATAGCAGTATATACGATCCCTTGAAGACCTGAGTCGTTCCGGCTCTTACACGCGCCTATAGATAAAATAACGATCTGCGGGCACCGAAGGCGGCGGCAAGAGGCGCTGCAACTGCGGGTGGTCGAGCGGCGTGCCGCTGACCGCGATGCCGCCGACGCGAAGCAGGCGCGCGGTCAGATCGGGAAGCCAGGTAGCGGTCACTGCATCGCGATCGTCATAGCCGGTGCCAATGTCGGCATGAACAAGGGCGGCGTCTATGCCAATGAACCTGTTCGCCGTCTCGCGTATTTCGCCGAGCACAAGGTTTTCAGCTTCGGGGATTGAGCTGGCGTGCGCGGCGAGCGCGCGGTCGAATGCCACGATCCGGCGTCCGGGCAGGCGCTCGCGCAGATGATGGAACGTCCGGCCGTTGCCGAGGCCGAGTTCGAGCACGGGGCCCTCGATCTTCGCCACCCCCGCGCAGACTTGATCGAGAATGTCGCGCTGTGCGGTCAGCCTGCGGATGAAGCTCTCGAGGCGAGACATATGCGTCTGTGTCCTGAACCGGCTCAAGTGATCGGCAATGCCCGCGACCATAACGGTTCACGGGTTAAACCCCCGATCGAGCCTCGCCGCATATAGAGGCGAACGATCAACACCGCAACAACCGAACAGGCTGCCAACAGGGGTCTTGCCGGTGCAGCCGGCGGGCCCGGCGCGCGGCGGGACAGCGATGTCACTTGTAGGGGTCTGCGGCGTCCCGCAAGCCGTCGCCTAGGAAGTTGAACGCCAGGATGACGAGAATGACGGGGAGCATCGGCAAAAGCAGCCATGGATAGAACGCGATCACGCTGACGCTGCGCGCCTCGGTGAGCAGGATGCCCCAGCTGGTTATCGGCGCCCTCAGTCCGAGCCCGAGGAAGCTGAGCGCCGTCTCGCCCAGGATCATGCCTGGTATGGAAATCGTCGCCGTCGCGATCAGATGCGACATGAAACCGGGAATGAGGTGCCGCCGGATAATGCGGCTGCTGCTGGCGCCCATCAATTGCGCGGCCAGAACGTAATCCTCCTCGCGCAAGGCTAGAAGCTTTGAACGCACTGCCCGCGCCAGTCCGGTCCAGTCGAGCAGCCCGAGGATGACGGTGATGCCGAAATAGATCAGGATCGGACTCCAGGTCATCGGCATGATCGCGGCCAGAGCCAGCCATAGCGGAATGCTGGGAATCGATTGCAGAATTTCGATTATCCGTTGAACGATCAGGTCGAAGATACCGCCGTGATAGCCGGCCAGGCCTCCGATGACTATGCCAAGCAGGAAGCTGAAACTGATGCCGACGAGCCCGATTGTCAGTGAAATGCGTGCGCCATAGATGACGCGCGAGAAGACATCGCGCCCTAGCCTGTCAGTGCCGGCAAGAAAGAGCTGGCCGTTTTCGGCAGGGCAGACAAGGTGCCTGTCACCTTCGATCAGACCCCAGAACCGATAACCGTCGCCCCTGCAGAAGAAGCGGATCCGCTGTACATCATCCTGTCTCTCGATGTAGTTCCGCTTGAGCGTGTCCATATCCAGCGTCATCTGGCGGCCATAGACGAACGGCCCGACGAACTGGCCGTTGTGGAACAGGTGCACCCGCTGCGGCGGCGAATAGATGTAGTCCATGTTGCGCGTGTGCAGATTGTAGGGTGCCAGGAACTCGCAGATCAGTATCCCGAAATAAAGCGCTGCCAGGAACATGCCGGATATAAGGGCAAGCCGATGCCGTCGGAATTTCCACCACATCAGCCGCAACTGTGACGCCTGAAAAACCTTCGACTGCTCCGGCGTCATCGCCTCGACCGACTGCAGGTCAAAGGGCGCGATGGAAACGTAGTGTTGCAGTGGGGCACCCGGAGCGGGCAGCGGCGATTGCGTGTTCATTTGGTGCTGCCGCCCTGCAAACGAATTCGTGGATCAAGCAGCGCCAGCGCCAGGTCGGAAATCAGGACTCCGATGACCGTCAGGAAAGCGAGGAACATCAGGAACGACCCCGCCAGATACATGTCCTGGCTCTGCAGCGCCTTGATCAGCATCGGCCCGGTCGTTTCCAAAGACAGCACGATCGCCGTGATTTCAGCGCCGGAGATAATGGCCGGCAGGATGGAGCCGATGTCCGAAATGAAGAAATTAAGCGCCATGCGCAGCGGATATTTGACCAGCGCCTTAAAGGGATGAAGGCCTTTGGCGCGCGCGGTCACGACATATTGCTTGTGTAGCTCATCCAGCAGGTTGGCGCGCAGCCGCCGGATCATGCTTGCCGTGCCCCCGGTGCCGATGATCAAAACCGGGATCCAAAGATGGGCGAGGATCGACTTCGCCTTGGCCCAGCTCATCGGCTCGCTGAGATATTGCTGGTCCATGAGATGGCCGATGGACGTGCCGAACCAGATATTGGCGAAATACATCAGGATCAGCGCCAGCATGAAGTTCGGAATGGCAAGGCCGAGAAGGCCGAAGAAGGTCAGGCCGTAGTCGCCCCAGCTGTATTGATGCGTGGCGGAGTACATGCCGATCGGAAAGGCGATGAGCCAGGTGAAGACGATCGTGACGAAGGAAACCAGCACGGTCAGCCACATTCGCTCCCCGACGACGTCGCGAACTGGCAGCTCATATTCGAAGGAATAGCCGAAATCGCCGTGCAGCATCCCGCCGACCCAGTAGAAGTAGCGAATGATCGGCGGCTTGTCGAAACCATAGTCCTTGCGCATCATCTCGATGCGATCGGAATCCACCGCTTCGCCCTGAGCCCGAAGCTCGGCAACATAGCTGTCGAAATAGTCGCCAGGGGGAAGTTCGATGATCGTGAACACCAGCGCCGATATGACCAGCAGCGTTGGAACCATCACGGCGATGCGCCAGACAATATATCGAAGCACGCTCAGGTCTCTCCAAGCCAGAATGTATCCGGCATGTAGACACCGAAATAGGCTGTCGGGTCGTAGCCGTAGAGCGCCTTTTCAGGCAGATTGCGCAGCCGCGAGGATGCCAGAACCGGCTGATGCGTTCCGTTCACCGTGCCGATCGAGAACACCTGATCGGTGTAGATCGACAGCATTGAATTCCAGATTTCGGCGCGCTCCGTGGCTTCGGTCGATGCATTCCAGCGCTTGAGCAAAGCCATCAACTCGACCACAGGCGCAAGATCGGGCGCCTCGCCGAGCGTGCCGTGAGACAAGTAGTGAGCACCCCAGAGCGGCCATTGCAGCTGGTCGTCGATGGTGGGGGCCAGCTGGTACGGGTTCATGTCGGCGGTCGGCACGCCATTGTCGATGCCCGACCACATCGACATCATGATCTGGCCGCCAAGCGCGCGGCTGCGGAAGATGTCGCGCTGCGAAGTCCGGATAAACAGCGCAATGCCGATCTTGCGCCAGTGATCGGTGATGAGTTCGAGTGCGTCGGTTTCCAGCGTGCTTTCGCCGGCCGTTTCCACGATGATCTGCGCCGGGCGTCCATCGGGAAGTATCCGCAGGCCGTCATCGTCACGCGTCTGAAGCCCGACCTCGTCGAGCAGGGCATTGGCCTGGTCGGGGTCATGGGCGACCCAGGCTTTGGCAAATTCCGGCCGGTAGAGCGGGCTCTCCGTCAGGACCGTATCGGCACTTTCCTGCGCCAATCCGTAGAACACGGCCATGTTGATCTCGCGCCTGTCCACAGCGAGCGAAAGTGCGCGGCGCACGCGAACGTCGCGAAGAAGGCCACGCCACACCTGGTCGGCGCAATTCAGATTGGGTAGCAGCGCCAGCCGCGAACCCTGTGTGCGTTTCCAGAGATGCATCTTCACCGGGTACCGCTTCTCCGCGTCCTTCAGGAAGGCGTAGTCGGCGAAGTCAATTCCCATGCTTTGCAGGTCGCTCTCGCCCGCACCGGTCTTGGCGGAAATGATCGCCGACGAGCTGACATTCATGACGATGCGGTCAACATAGGGTAGTTGCCGGCCATTCTCGTCTATTCGATGAAAGAACGGGTTCCGCTCGAAGACGAACTGTTCGGCCGGCGGCTTGGTCCGGTTCTGCCAGGGATCGAGCGTCGGCAGATCCGGGTTCTCCGGGCGATACTGCCGCGACATGCGGATATGCAGGAGCGTCCATTTCTTGGCCCGGTTCTCCTTCATCAGGCCGGCGAGCCGGAATGGATCCTGATATTTCTTGTGGAACTGCTTGAGATAGGCGGCCGGCAGAACAAGCGATAGCGGCGAAGCAGCAGCGAGCTTGGGCAGGAAGTCGGGATTGGGCGCATCCCAACTATAGCGGACCGTCAACGGATCGACGATGTCGAAGCGCGGCGGCTTGCCGTCAGCCAGCAGGGCTGGGGCGAGCCCGCCTTGCGAAAGCTCATCGTTCAGCCAGACATCTTCCCAACAATAGCGAAAATCCTCCGGCGTCAGCGTGCCACCGTCAGACCATTTATGCCCTTCCCGTATCTTGAAAGTGAAGACGCGATCATCCGCTACGTCGAAACTTTCGAGAATGTCGGGTTGCAGGTTGAGCTTTTCGTCATAGCCGACCAGGCGAGCATACCCATAGATCGTCATCAGCCGGATATCTTTCTGGCTGCCGATGATCGTGCGCAGCGTGCCGCCATACTGGCCGGGCTGCCGGCCGATCGCAGCGAGATTCAACGCGCGCGGGCGCTTCGGCAGACGTTCGGCGAGTGCCGGCAGCGCCCCGGCCTGCAGCCGCGGCTGAAGAAATTCCGGCTCCAGATCGCCGGCGCTTGACGTATTCGGCAGAAATGCCGAAGCCATGAGCCCAAGGACGGTGCGCCGGCTGATCAAGGGCGTAGCTCGCTGACATCGGCCGAACGTCGGGCCAGCACGAGGTGGCCGCCGCCAAGGTCGAGCGGCGACAGCGTATCCTCTTCGCCCTCGTCGCGGAATTGCGGTCCCCAAGCGCTGGTGTCGGAAGCGCCGCCGAGCTTCAGCGTCTTGAAATCCATCGGCCTGTCGAGATCAGGGAAAGGTACTGCGGCAACCAGTGAGCGTGTGTAGGGGTGGATCGGTCTCCTAAGCAGAATTTCGCGCGGCGCAAGCTCGACGATACGCCCGCCGCACATGACCGCGATGCGGTCTGCCATGTAATCCACCACCGCCAGGTTGTGGGATATGAACAGGTAGGTCAGACCCAGTTCCTTCTGCAGGTCCTTCAGAAGGTTCAGTATCTGCGCCTGGACAGAGACATCGAGCGCCGAAACCGGCTCGTCGCAGATCAGGAGTTCAGGCCCCAGCGCCAAGGCGCGCGCAATGCCGATACGCTGACGCTGCCCACCGGAGAAACTGTGCGGATAACGCTTGATAAAGCGCGGATCGAGCCCGATTGCCTGCATCAGGCTCTTCACCGTGGCAAGTCGGGACGCGGCATTGCCACGTTGATGGATTTCCAACGGCTCGCTCAAGATGTTCTCCACCGTCATGCGAGGTGAAAGCGACGAAACCGGATCCTGGAAGACCATCTGGATTTTCGCGCGCAGCATACGCAGGGCATCTCCCTCGCCTTCCAGGACGTCGATCGGCCCATCGCGGCCGTTGAAGATCACAGAGCCGCCGCTAGGGGTGACAGCCCGCATAAGGATCTTGCTGACGGTGGTTTTGCCGCAGCCGCTTTCGCCGACCAGACCCAGGCACTCACCCCGCCTGATATCGAAGCTCACGCCGTCCACGGCACGAACAGAGGTTTGATGATCCCCGCCGAACCATCCGGACTTGCGGATAGTGAAGGTCTTTTTCAGATCCCTGACCGATAGCAGGAGGTCGTCCGGCCCCTTCGATGCCGGCGCCGTCTGCTCGCCGAGCAGGTTCCCGACACTCACCGGCACCTCGCGGAGCGCCTTTAGCCTTTCGCCAGGCTTCAGGTCGAAATGCGGAACGGCTGCCATCAGACCCTTAAGGTAAGGGTGGCCTGGCCGGCGGAATATCGCCTCGACGGGTCCCGCTTCCATGATCTCGCCATGGTACATGACCACCACCTCGTCGGCGACATTGGCGACCACGCCGAGGTCGTGCGTGATCAGCAGCATCGCCATGTTCAGCTTTGTCTGAAGCCCGCGCAGCAATTGCAGGATTTGCGCCTGTATGGTGACGTCCAACGCCGTCGTCGGCTCGTCGGCGATCAACAGGGCGGGCCGGCAGATAAGCGCCATGGCGATCATCGCGCGCTGACGCAATCCTCCCGAAAGTTCAAAGGGATACATGTCGTAAGCGCGCCTGGGATTGGGAAAGCCGACAAGGCTGAGCATTTCCTCGGTCCGCGCCTTGCGCTCCGCCCGAGCCATGGGCGTATGAATCTGCAGGGATTCGCTGACCTGGTTGCCGATCGTGTGCAGCGGCGACAGCGATGTCATCGGCTCCTGAAATATCTTGCCGATGCGGCTCCCTCTCAACGCTCGGATTTCGGGTCCATCACGCGGCATCTGCAGGATATCCTGCGTCATGCCGGGTTTTTCAGGGTCGGAAAACAGGATACGGCCGCGAACATGGGCTGTGTTCGGCAAAATGCCCATCACTGCCTGGCTGAGAACCGATTTTCCGGAACCTGACTCGCCTACAAGCGCGGTGACCTTGCCCGGCAGGACGCGAAGATTTGCGCGCCTGACCGCATGCAAGGGTCCCCCAATAATGGCAAAAGAGATGCCAACATCCTCGATCCGTAGCAGATCAACGCCCGAATTCATTCTCACACCAGTCCCACTCTGGCAGCTCCCAGAAAGCGAGACTACCGCATTGCCAGCTTGTAGCAACTTGGATTCGAAGCGGGCCAGTGGCGGAACCTGCGCCCGGACGGCCTGCCAAGGGCGTTCGGGCTGTTCGTTACGCTTACTGGAGCTTGCTCGGGTCTCCCGCCGATAGCCGGGCGGCATCGCGGTGCAGCAGCATGACCTGCTCGGCCTCCGATTTCCGATCGTGAATGGTCTCCATCGCACCGTCCTCATCGAGTGCGAGCGCACCCGACAGATCGGGTGAAAGCACCGTCAGCTTCTGCTTGATGCCAGTCAGCTCCTCATGGCCCAGCGTCAGCCAGCTGTTTGCGCCGCAATAGCTGGCGAAGTCCTTGCTGGCGAGAACGCTGTGCGGATACTTCTTGGTCAGGATCTGGAGGCGCTGGACCTCGTTTACAGCTGAGCCGAAGGCAGAGAATGTGAGCCGGTCGGTAAGCCCGACATTACCGAACATCACATTGCCGACATGCAGGCCGATGCCAAATTTTATGTCGGACAACCCCTGCTGCTTTCGGCGCAGATTGAGATCCACGACGCGCGCGGTAGCCTGATGCGCTGCCGCAAGAGCAGCCTGGCAGGCGATCTCGGACTGCGAACGGTGCCGTTCGCAAGGGTATACGGCAATGAAGCCGTCCCCAATAAAACTCATGATCTGCCCGCCTTTGCGATTGAAAGGTGCGGCAACGGCGTCGAAAAACTGGTTCAGCGTATCGATATAGATTTCACGGCCCGAGGTTGCGGCAAGCCTTGTCGAGCCGCGCATGTCGCCCATGACAAGTGCGGCCCGGATTGTATCGCCCTCGCCGCGCCTGATCTGACCGTCAAGCACGCGCCTGCCGGCGTCGCCGCCGAGATAGGTGGTCATCATGTTGTCGGCGAGCTTGGTAAGCACCGCCATCTTGGTTGCGATCGCGAGATGGCTCTGGATGCGAAGCAGCGCTGAAATCATGCTATCGCTGAAGCCTGCAGTACCGTCGGTGGACCAAGACCCGATCATGCCCTGACTTGTGTCGTCGCTGAAGGGATGTACGAAAGCCATGTAGTCGGTGACGCCCATAAGCGCGAGTTCACCGAAAATCGGAAACTCCGGCGGCAATGACGGGTCGATCCGGCGTCGCAGATGGTCGAGCTTGTTGCTGAGCAGATGGTAGTACGGGCTGGTCAGGAATCTGTCGGACGGCTCGCCGGGCTCAACCCGGAAGCCTTCCACTTCCATGCCCTGGCCGCGAATCCACGTGAAGCCAAGCGCATCATAAAGCGGGTGCAGCATCGAAAAGCTCAAATGCACCCGCTTTAGCGGCAGGCCGGCAGCAGCCAGCCGTTCGCAAAAGCCCTTTACCAAGGCTTCCAGGTCGCTGCCCGCCAGCGCCGATTGGGTCAGCCAATCTGCAACCTTATCCATGAGAATGGTAGAAATTTCTGCTTGCGTTTTACTCATGCTCTCTCGAAACCCGTCGAAGACGAAGCCATTATCCGTTGATCCGCCATAACACAGTCCGCCAACGGCCCAATAGGTCGCCCGAAGTCAACGAGGCCGGCTTCGGCGGCAAAAGCGGCGAAGAATTTCTCGGATGACTATCCTCGCAGCCAAGGAGCAGGCGTAACTGCATCTATGTCATGTCGACTTATGTGGCGAGGGCGCCGGCAGAGTGCAATCACGATACTGACATCGGGCAAAAATTCGCCGACCCGGACGCCGTCAGGCCTTCACACCGTCTCTCGAGACAGCCCGAGGCGGCCAAAGAACATTGCGTGTGTCGACTATCCGGAGGTGAGGCGTCCAATAAATCTGGTTTCCCGTCAACTCCGGACAGGCTGTCCGTTCCCATGGTGACTTGGGTCCCAAGAACCATTGGCCGAGGCATATTGCGGAAGATCGATTTCCGCAAAGCCGTCATCAAACCGGTACCTTCGCCTTCAGGCTTGCGGCAGCCACGGCATAGCCGCCGGCCGCGCCATCGATGAAATGAAGGTGATCGCGCTGCAGCGGCGAAGCGACCAGGCATGTCATCAATGCCGATTTCTGGCGGTGCAGGCCATAGTTGCAGATGCCCGCCTCTTCCGCCTGCTTCAGCCGGTTCTCGATCCGTTGCAACACATCCGCGTCAACGTCGATGGTCATCTTCAAGCCGTCGTCGAACTTCCGGAAATCCGAGTTGCTGGCCACGTCGCGTTTGTAGATCTTCGGATCGAAACTGCCGATCGTCCAGCCATATCTATCGGTGACAGCCGTAAG
>NZ_RZOT01000127.1:0-12062 GCF_003999085.1 Mesorhizobium sp. M4A.F.Ca.ET.090.04.2.1 | reverse complement strand
CCCCCACCGCCGATGATGAAGGTCAGTCCCCTGCGATCAGGCAAAGCTGTCGCGCAGGCTGGTGGCCGTGCCGGTGAAGCGGCCGCGCACCACGCCGACGGCGGCACCCAGCACCAGCCAGAACACCAGATCGGTGAGTGTCACGGCGACCACGAACTGGTGATGCAGGCCTTCGGGAATCGGCGTCTTGAAGCTTTCCGGCTGCGGCGCGCCGACGATGTGCGGCGCGACGATCAGGGCTACGGCCAGGATCGCCAGCGGCAGCGATTTGCGGAAGGCGATCAGGCCGAGTCCGGCGGCGGTCGCGACCGCTGTCGCCGTCCACCAGATCTGGCGCGGCAGGAGTTCGGCCGCCGGCATCGCCGGCAGTTCCGGCGGCAGGCCGAGGCCGGGGGCCAGGGTGAACACGGCAAAGCCGGCGAGCCCCCAGAACACGCCCTGGCGCCAGCTGCCGATGCCGCCGGCGAATTCCGAAACCGCGACCAGGATCAGCGCGAAGCCGATGCCGGTGACGATGTTGGCGACGACGTTGAAGGCGAAACGCTCGAAGCCGTCGGCCGGTGCCCAGCCCTCGTCTTCCGCTGGCGCGGCCGCTTCGGCCGGAGCCGGCGCCACGGAACTCATGGCATTTCCGGCCGGAGCGGCGGAGCTCATGGCGTTGCCGGTCTCGGCAGGCGCCGCGGCATGATCATGATGATGGCCGCCGCCGGCCTGTTCGTAGACTTCGGCCTTGAGGATCAGCGGCACGGTTGCATAGGCCTGCAGGCAAGCGAGAACAACGCCGGCCACGAGCCCTGCGATCGCCGCGATGAACACGACGTTGCGAAACAGGTTCATGATGTCAGGCCCTTGTCAGTGGCAGGGAAAGGCCATCGAGTGGCGGTAGTCGTGAGCGGCATTGTGGACGGCATCGAGATGCGAGAAGCCGACAAAGCCGACGACGAAAATGCCGAGCAACGCGGCCATGGCCAGCTGCATGAAGCGCGACTGCGAGGAGACGGAGGTGCCGAGGGAGACGGAAGCGGTCGTCATGTCTTGTCCTTTCGCCCTCCACCCGAGGGCATAGAATTCAACGTTTCTGTCGCCGGCAGGTCTCCTGGCTCGCGGATCAGCGCCCTTCCCCACCTTCCCGAGGAATTTCCTCAGTGGTCTTGGAGAGGACTACCGCACACAGTTGCGGGGGCAGCCACGGCATTGGACGAATTCGCCCTCACCGCATTCCCTCTTGGCTCCAAAAACGGAACCGACGACGGCAGGACTATAGGCAGAATCGTCGCGCCCGGCAAACCAAATTCCGGCGGCCACCAGCGCAAATGCGCCACCGGGCCTAGCTGTCCGACGCGGCAATTCGTTCAGCAACCAGATGCTGCAGCCGCCACAGATGGCTGTCATGGATGCCGCGCTGCTCCAGGTTCTTCACCGTGTTGTAAAGATAGTCTGCGCCCGATCCCCAGTGCCCGCAGGACGTCGCCAGCCTTTCGACCACCTCTTTTTCCTCAAGCGGGCCGGCATAGGTTGTGCCCTTGCGGTTGATGACGAAGGCCAGCGCCCGCAACGTGCCACCATCGCTCGAAAGGTTGAGCAGGCGCGGATGGTAGCTGGTCGGCTTCAGCGTCACCTCGCGCCGCAAGACCTTGTCGAGCTGCTGGCGCCGGTCGGCATCGCCAAGCCTGAAGGCGACGCCCTTGCACTGCCCGCCCCGGTCCAGCGCCATCATCAGGCCAGGCTGCTCCCTGGTGCCGCGCCAGCGCGTCATCTTCATGCAGAAGGATCTGTGCCAGCCGCGCGCGACCGCTACCCGCTCTTCGACATGGTCGATCTCGGGCTTCCAGATCAGCGACCCGTAGCCGAACAGCCAGAGCGGCTCGCTGCCAGGCAGCTCAGCCTCCAGCGTGTCCAGCATCGCATCATAGTCGGCATCGTCCAGATGCATCGCGTTGGGATCAGGCCCGCTGTCCTCGACGACGCGAAAGCAGCGCGCGACCAGCTCCTCGGTGAGCGACATTGTCCTTGGCGGCATGAACTGTCCCTGGGCACCCGACTTGTGAAGCGCCGACCTTAGGGGCGGCGATTGCGTGCCACAATGGCCACGGCGCGAGCGATTGACAAACATCCTGCCCGGGTGTCGGCTGGACCATTCAGGGAGCCGCCTATGCAGCCCAAACCGAGCGACGACCTCTACACCGGCCTGACCAGGCTTGCGCCGACGCTGCCGTCGTCGGCCTATTGGGATGCCGGGGCCCACGGTCGTGACCTCGACGCGATCTGGTACAAAAGCTGGCTGCTGGTCTGCCGTGAGGCCGATCTTGCCCAGCCGCTGGCTTTCAGGACATTCCGCGTCGGCACGCAGGAGATCGTGGTGCTGCGCGACGAGGCCGGCGAATTGCGCGCCTTCCACAACACCTGCCGGCATCGCGGCTCGCAGCTTTGCCAGGAGAGCGAGGGAAGGCTGAAGGCCAGGCTGCTGACCTGCCCCTACCACGCCTGGTCCTATTCGCTGCGCGGCGATCTCGTGCGCGTGCCGTCGAAGTCGCTGCCCGAAGGCTTCGACAAGGCAGACTACCCGCTCTATGGCGTGGCGCTGTCGGTGTGGCGCGGCTTCGTCTTCATCAACCTCGCCGAAGATGCCGCCGGCTCGGCGGAAGCTTCGTTCGACAGAGCTTCCGGCAATCTCGCCAACTGGCCGCTGGAGACGCTGGTCACCGGCCATGCGCTGCGCAAGGTCATGAACTGCAACTGGAAGATCTTCTGGGAGAATTTCAACGAGTGCCTGCATTGCCCTGGCGTCCACAAGGACCTGTCGCGGCTGGTGCCGATGTATGGCCGTGGCCTGATGACGAGGCACGACGATCCAGAATGGGCGCGCCACGCCGACAATGACGCGCCGGAATATTCCGGCGGCCTCCGAGCCGGCGCCGAGACCTGGTCGCGCGACGGCCGCGCGCACGGCCCGGCGTTTGCCGGCCTGACGCCGGCCGAATGCGCCGCCGGCCAGACCTACGCCACAAGCCTGCCGTCGATGTTCATCGTCGGCCATGTCGACTATGTGCGCACCGTGCGGCTTGTGCCGCTCGGCCCCGAGCAGACGGAACTGTCAGCCGAATGGCTGTTCCCGGCCGAAGCGCTCGCCTCGCCGGAAGCCGACATCGACAACATCGTCGCCTTTGGCAGGCAGGTGCTGGAAGAGGACGCGGCGATCTGCGAGGTCAACCAGAAGGGCCTGCGTTCGATGCGCCACGAGGCCGGTGTGCTGATGCCGGAGGAGTACGACCTGCACCGTTTCCACGAATGGGTGCGCGCGCGGCATCAGGCATTTTCGCCCAAACCCTAGAGCGACTTCGGCAGATGCCGCCAGGTGACAAAGCCACGGCCGCCGCCGGCAGCCCGCGCGCGTGGCGAACGCTGAACCCAGGCTCACGGCCGGCCCTCGAACCGCTCGAAAGAAAACGGCGGGCAGCTTGATACCAGGCGACAGAGGTCCCGCCTTCTTTTGTCTGGCTGAACCATGATAGTCGTTTGGTATCACTGAATCGGAATGCGAGACACGATGAGCCTTCAATCGCCGGCCGAACCTGTTCAGGACACGCCGAAGCAAGGACGCATCGTCGCCATCGACATCGTGCGCGGCTTGGCCCTGCTGGCCATGGCGAGCTACCATTTCACCTGGGACCTCGAGAATTTCGGCTATGCCGATCCCGGCCTCACCGCCTTCGGCTGGTGGAAGATCTACGCGCGCTGCATCGCCTCGACCTTCCTGTTCCTGGTCGGCGTCAGCCTGTTCCTCGCCCATGGAAGGCAGATCCGTTGGCCGGGCTTCTGGAAGCGCTTTGCCATGGTCGCCGTGGCGGCGCTGGCCATTTCGTTGATCACTCGCATCGCCACGCCGGATGGCTTCATCTTCTTCGGCATATTGCACGAGATCGCGCTCGCATCCCTGCTCGGCCTCGCCTTCCTGCGATTGCCCTCGCTGCTGACCATCGCCGTCGCGGCGCTTGTGATCGCCGCCCCGCTCTATCTGCGCTCGGAAGCCTTCGACCA
Organism: Mesorhizobium sp. M4A.F.Ca.ET.090.04.2.1; assembly: GCF_003999085.1. Classification (NCBI taxonomy): domain Bacteria; kingdom Pseudomonadati; phylum Pseudomonadota; class Alphaproteobacteria; order Hyphomicrobiales; family Phyllobacteriaceae; genus Mesorhizobium; species Mesorhizobium sp. M4A.F.Ca.ET.090.04.2.1. The sequence goes on along the minus strand of NZ_RZOT01000127.1, from coordinate 8,024 downwards.
TCCGGCGCTGTGGTGGGTCGGCCTGTCGGCGACCAACCCGCGCTCCAACGACTATGTGCCGCTCTTCCCATGGTTCGGCGCCGTGCTGTTGGGCATTGCCGCGGCGAAACTCGCTTCCACCTGCGGCCTGCTTGCCAGGCTGGCGAAATTGGCGCCCGGCCGCTGGTCGAACCCGCTGGTCTTCATCGGCCGCCACAGCCTCGCCTTCTATCTGATCCATCAGCCACTGCTGTTCGGTTCGGTCTGGCTGTTTTCGCAGGTGATGCCGGCGGCGCCGCTGGACCAGGACGCCAGCTTCCTCAAATCCTGCCAGATATCCTGTGAACAGCAGCGCGACAGCAAATTCTGTACGAGCTATTGTGGCTGCATGCTGGGTACGCTGCAGGGCGAAGGGATACTGGACAGGCTCTACAAGGGCGACCAGACACCGGGGTTCAAGGCGCATCTCGCCGAGCTCGCCGGCGCTTGCACGGCGAGCACCGACAGCGCGATGGAGGGAGGACAGCAATGACCGACAGTCAGCCGAAACCCGGGCTCATCCCGTGGCCGCCGCTGATCTACGTCATCGCCATCGCCGCCAGCGTCGTGCTCGGCCTCTTCTTTCCGCTGCCGTGGATCGGCGATCTCCTCGGCGACCTCCTGTTTGCCGCCGGCTGGGTGGCGCTGTTCTTTGTCGCCGCGCTCTGGTTCACGGCGATCCGGGTCATGCTGCGAGCGAAGACGACGTTCAATCCGAACGCGGTGCCGGACCATCTCGTCACATCGGGCCCGTTCTCGATCACCCGCAATCCGATGTATCTTGCCAACACGCTGCTGTTGATCGGCGTCGCCTTCATCACCGGGATCGCCTGGTTCCTGCTGTTCGCCTTCGTCGCCGCGTTCGCCACGCAGAAGCTGGCGGTCGAAAAGGAGGAGAAGGTGCTGGCGGCTAAATTCGGCAAGAAATACCGCGACTACGCCAAGCGGGTGCGGCGCTGGATTTGAGCCGGAGGTACCCCACTGAGTTCAGGTGTTTACGCCGAGCTCCACCAGACGCTCGACGCAGGATTCTTCCGCCTGGTCGAGCTCGGCCAGCGTTTCTTCCAGGTCGCGCCGCTTCTGCCTGAGATCCTCGCGCTTTTCCTCAATGCGCTTGATCATCAGCTTGAGCTGGCCGACCTCGCCGGGCGGCTCCTTGTACATCTGGATGATTTCGCGGATCTCGTTGATCGAGAAGCCGAGCCTTTTTCCCCGCATGATCTGGCGGATCAGATGCCGGTCGGACGGGCGGAACAGCCTCGTGCGGCCGCGCCGCACCGGCTGCACCAGGCCCTCGTCCTCGTAGAAGCGCAGCGTGCGCGTCGACACGTCGAATTCGCGGGTCAGTTCGGTGATCGTGTAGTATTCCCGCATTGTTGCTCCCGATGCCGGTACTGGGCGCCGTCCGGTGGCGTCGCCCTCGCCTCCGTTCCATGAGCGGAATCGAATGGAAGCCGGCCGAACCTCGCACGGCATTTACGTAAAAGTCAATTGCGCCTTCAGGGTACGGCGAACCACCAGGTGGCCAAGCCCAGAAAGGCGAAGAAGCCAACGCAGTCGGTGACCGTGGTGACGAAGACGGCCGACGCCACCGCCGGATCGATCTTGAAGCGGTCGAGCAGCAGCGGGATCAGGATGCCGGCCAGCGCCGCCGCGAACATGTTGATGATCATCGCCGCCGCAATGATGCCGCCCAGATTGGGGTCGCGAAACCATGCCGCCGCGACGATGCCGATCAGCACCGCGAACACGATGCCGTTGATGAGGCCGACGCCGACTTCGCGGCGAATAATGCGGGCGGCGTTGTAGATGTCGATATCCTTCGTCGCCAGCGCGCGCACGGTGACGGTCATCGTTTGCGAGCCGGCATTGCCGCCCATGCCGGCCACGATCGGCATGAGCACGGCCAGCGCAACGATATGCTCGATCGTCTGGTCGAACAGGCCGATTACCGAGGCCGCGAGGAAGGCCGTCAGAAGGTTGACCAGCAGCCACGGCACGCGCGAGCGCGAGGTCGCGAGCACCGTGTCGGACAGTTCCTCGTCGCCGACGCCGCCCATGCGCAGAAGGTCCTCCTCGGCCTCCTGCTGGATGACGTCGACGACGTCGTCGATGGTGAGCACGCCGACCAGCCGCTCGTTCTCATCGACCACCGCGGCAGACAACAGGTCGTATTGCTCGAATTCCCGCGCCGCCTCTTCCTGGTCCATGGTGGCGGGGATGGCATGCCTCGTCTCATGCATGACGTCCTCGACCTTCACCGCCCGCTTGGTGCGCAAGATCTGGTCCAGGTCGATGGCGCCGACGAGCTTGAAGCTCGGATCGATGACGAATATCTGGCTGAAGCGGTCGGGAAGGTTGTTGTCCTCGCGCATGTAGTCGATGGTCTGGCCGATAGTCCAGAACGGCGGCACGGCGACGAATTCCGTCTGCATGCGCCGACCGGCCGACTCCTCCGGATAGTCGAGCGAGCGCCTGAGCCTGATGCGCTCGGTGAACGGCAGTTGCGACAGGATCTCGTCCTGGTCCTCCTGGTCGAGGTCCTCCAGAATGTAGACCGCGTCGTCGGAATCGAGCTCCTGCACCGCCTGCGCGATTTGCTCGTTCGGCAGATTGTCGACGATGTCGAGGCGGATCGCCTCGTCGACCTCGGTCAGCGCGGAGAAGTCGAAGTCGGAACCGAGCAGTTCGACCAGCGCGCGGCGCTGCTCCGGATGCAGCGCCTCGAGCAGGTCGCCAAGCTCCGACTGGTGCAGGTCGCCGACGTCACGCTTGAGGGTCAGCGTGTCGCGGTCGGCGATGGCCGCGCCGACATGGGCCAGGAAGGACGACAGGACGGCGCCGTCCTCGCCATAGATGTCGGCGTGGGCCTCCTCATGCGGCCTGGCGTCGGTCGTCTGATTGTCCTGGGCTTCCACCAGCGCCTCCCGCCGTCAGGATTCCGGAAAAGCTAGAGTTCAGGTCTAGAGCATCGAACCCAAAGGGGAAACCGCATTTGGGAAATCCGACGCGCGAAAGAATGATGGTTCGGCAGCACGATTCGATTTGCGAACCTATCGCTCTAACGCCCGGGTATATCAAACGAAATACGCTCTTTCCCGCCCGATCAATTCCGTTGGTAGGAGACATCGTCCGGTAACCACCGAAAAAGCCGATTCCACCAAAAGAGGATGCCGGTCCGGCTTCAGGCGACGCGACAGCGCATGTCGCTGGGGAAAGAGCACGCCCGCGCGGTTGCGGCAGAATTGTCAGAATGCAGGACCACGATCGGGCTCGCCCCGGCCGCAAAGAGAAAAACCGGAAACCCTTGACGACGAAGCCGGAGAGAGGAAACGGGTCAATTGAGGAGCGACGCGTTCGCGTGATCGTCGCCGAACGCAATCCGCTCGTCGTCTCGGCCCTTCGTGAAATGCTGGAATGCGACGGCCGCTTCGAACTCGTGGCTTCGGTGCAGAGCGGCAAGCAATTCCTGGACTTGGCTGCGGAACCTGAATTCGACGTCGCCGTCATCGGCTGGAAGCTCTCCGACATGGACGGTGCCGACATCCTGGCCGAAGTCCAGAGCCGCAAGCTCGACGTGCGCATCACCGTCTTTTCCAACGACCATGACATCGGCATCCTCAAGCAGTGCGTGCGGCTCGGCGCCCAGGGCTATTGCTTCCAGTTCGATGATCCGCCGATCATCTTCGAGACCATCCTGGCGGTGGCGCATGGCCGCATCTGCATCCCTTACATCGACATCAACAAGGTCAATGACACGCCGTTGGCCCAGCTCACCGTGCGCGAGCGTGAGCTCCTGGCGGTGCTTTCTGACGGATGGACCAATCTGCAGATCGCAACGCGAACCGGGATTTCCGAGAATACGGTGAAGTATCACCTCAAGAATCTCTACGACAAGCTCGACGTCCGCAACCGCGCCATGGCGGTCGCGCTTTATTCGAGCGAGAAGCGCCGCGCGCCCAAATCGCCTTTCGGGTAGGACGACCGGGTAGGCTGGGCCTACCCGCGCGCGGTGACAACTTACCCGCCAGAGTGTTGTTGCTCAGGCCCACCCAAACGACACTTCCTCTACCATCCCAAACGACCGGAGGAGTTCGAGCATGGCTGGGTTCACCCATCTTTTCATTCCAGGACCCACCAACATTCCGGAGCAGGTCCGGCAGGCCATGAACCTGCCGATGGAGGACATGCGCGCCTCCTCGTTCCCGGATCTGACCTTGCCGCTGTTCGAGGACATCAAGAAGGTCTTCAAGAACGAGACCGGCCGCGTCTTCATCTACCCGTCGTCCGGCACCGGCGCCTGGGAATCGGCAATGACCAACGTGCTCAGCCCCGGTGACCGGGTGCTGATGTCGCGCTTCGGCCAATTCTCGCACCTGTGGGTCGACATGGCCGAGCGTCTCGGCTTCGAGGTCGACGTCATCGACTGCGAATGGGGAACCGGCGTCCCGCTCGAGCTCTATGCCGAGAGGCTGCAGGCCGACAAGGCGCACCGCATCAAGGCTGTGTTCTGCACGCAGAACGAGACGGCGACCGGCGTCACCAGCGATGTCGCCGGCTGCCGCGCGGTGCTCGACGACGCAAACCACCCTGCCCTGCTCTTCGTCGACGGCGTCTCGTCGATCGGCTCGATCGACTTCCGTCAGGAAGAATGGGGCGTCGACTGCGCCGTCAGCGGCTCGCAGAAAGGCTTCATGCTGCCGGCCCGCCTCGGCTTCCTGTCGGTCAGCCAGAAGGCGCTTGCCGCGTCGCGGGTCGCGACCCACCGGCGTTGTTACTTCTCCTTCGAGGACATGATCCGCGTCAACGATACGGGCTACTTCCCCTATACGCCGGCCACACAACTGCTGCGTGGCCTTCGCGCCTCGCTCGACCTGATCGCCGCGGAAGGGCTGGAGAACATCTTCGCTCGCCACCATCGCCTCGCTGGAGGCGTGCGCAAGGCCGTCGACGCCTGGGGCCTGAAGCTGTGCGCCAAGACTCCGCAATGGCACTCCGATACGGTCAGCGCCATCCTGGTGCCCGAAGGCATCGACAGCGCCAACGTCGTCAAGCGAGCCTACGGGACCTACCAGACATCGCTCGGCGGCGGCCTCAACAAGGTGGCCGGCAAAGTGTTCCGCATCGGCCATCTCGGCTGGCTGAACGAGGTGATGGTGCTGGCCTCGCTGTCGGCCGCCGAGCTGACGCTGCTCGACTGCGGCGTCAAGCTGGCGCCGGGCTCCGGCGTCGGCGCCGCCATCCAGCACTTCCGCGCCTCGGCCGCCGTGCCAGTTGCCGAAGCCGCCTGAGGAGGACCGACCATGAGCCACACCATCAACCACCTGAAGAAGCTCCGGCTGCAGCGCAGCGAGCTGGCGGTTCCGGGTTCGAGCCCGGAGATGATCGAAAAGGCGGCGAACAGCGCCGCCGACTTCGTCTTTCTCGACATCGAGGACGCGGTCGCGCCGCCGGACAAGGAGCGCGCCCGCAAGAACATCATCGAGGCGCTCAACGACATCGATTGGCGCGCCAAGGGCAAGACCGTCTCGGTGCGCATCAACGGCCTCGACACGCACTACATGTATCGCGACGTGGTCGACGTCATGGAGCAGGCCGGCGATCGGCTGGACACCATCCTGGTTCCGAAGGTCGGCGTCCCGGCCGACCTCTATATGGTCGAGGCCATGGTCAACCAGATTGAGATGGCCAAGGGTTACAAGACTCGCGTCGGCCTCGAGGCGCTGATCGAGACAGCGCTCGGCATGGCCAATGTCGAGGCGATCGCTGCCACGCCGGGCCGGCTGGAAGCGATGCATTTCGGCGTTGCCGACTATGCCGCAAGCAACAAGGCGCGCACCGTCAACATCGGCGGCCTCAATCCCGACTATCCCGGCGACCAGTGGCATTTCGCTTTGTCGCGGATGACTGTCGCCTGCAGGGCCTACGGCCTGCGCGCCATCGACGGGCCGTTCGGCGATTTCTCCGATCCCGAAGGCTACAATGCGGCCGCAAGGCGTGCCGCGGCACTCGGCATCGAAGGCAAATGGGCGATCCATCCATCGCAGATCGCGCTCGCCAACGACGTGTTCTCGCCGCCGGAGAAAGAGGTCACCCGCGCCAGGCGCATCCTGGAGGTGCTGAAGGAGGCGGAGGCGCTCGGCAAGGGCGCGGCTGCGCTCGACGGCAAGATGATCGACGCGGCGTCGGAACGCATGGCGCGCAACGTGCTGGTGGTCAGCGAGGCGATCGAGCGCGCTGGCCAGGCCTCGACCCACTAAGAGTTTTCGGAGGAAAAAATGGACATTCACGAATATCAGGCCAAGGAACTGCTCGCCCGCCACGGCGTGCACGTGCCGCGCGGCGGCCTCGCCTACAGCCCCGAGCAGGCGACCTACCGGGCGCGCGAGATCGGCGGCTCGAGATGGGTGCTGAAGGCGCAGGTTCACTCCGGTGCGCGCGGCAAGGCCGGCGGCATCAAGCTCTGCGCCAACGACGAGGAAATCTCCAACGCCGCCGAAGCCATGCTCGGCCGCAAGCTGGTGACCCAGCAGACCGGCCCGCGCGGCAAGCTGATCTCGCGCCTCTATCTCGAGGAGGCGGTCGACATCGCCCAGGAGCTCTATCTCGGCTTCGTGCTCGACCGTAAGGAAGAGCGCGTCATGATCGTGGCGTCGGCCGCCGGCGGCATGGAGATCGAGGATATCTCCGAAAAGAAGCCGGATTCGATCATCCGCGCCACGGTCGATCCCGGCGTCGGCATGCAGGGCTTCCAGGCGCGCGAGATCGCTTTCGGCCTCGGGCTCGAGAGCAATCTGATCGGCAAGGCGACCGAAACCATCCTCGGCTGCTACCAGGTGTTCCGCGATTACGACGCCTCGATGCTGGAGATCAATCCGCTGGTGGTGACCCGCGACGGCAGCCTGGTCGCGCTCGACGCCAAGATGTCGTTCGACGAGAACGCCCTGTTCCGCCGCCCGGAGATCTCCGAATTGCGCGACAAGAGCCAGGAAGACCCGCGCGAAACCTTCGCCAGTGACCGCGGCCTTTCCTATGTCGGCCTGGAGGGCAATATCGGCTGCATCATCAATGGCGCCGGCCTCGCCATGGCGACGATGGACATGATCAAGATCGCCGGCGGCGAGCCGGCCAACTTCCTCGACATCGGCGGCGGCGCCTCTCCGGAGCGGGTGGCGAAATCCTTCCGCGCCGTGCTCGGCGACAAGAATGTCGAGACCATCCTGGTCAACATCTTCGCCGGCATCAACCGCTGCGACTGGGTCGCCGAAGGCGTCATCAAGGCGATCCGCGAAGTCGGCGTCGACGTGCCGCTGGTGGTGCGGCTCTCCGGCACCAAGGTCGAGGAAGGACGCAAGATCCTGGCCGATTCCGGCGAGGCGGTGATCGTCGCCGACACGCTGGCCGAAGCCGCCGAAAAGGCCGTCGCCGCCTGGCGCGCGGCCGCCAAGAAGAAAAAAGCAGCCTGAGGGAGACCGAAAAAATGGCAATCCTGCTCAATCGCAGCACCCGCGTCATCGTCCAGGGCTTCACCGGCAAGATCGGCAGCTTCCATGCCGAGGACATGAAGCGCTACGGCACCAAGCTGGTCGGCGGCGTCACCCCCGGCAAGGGCGGCCAGACCCATCTCGGCCTGCCCATCTTCAACACCGTCAAGGGCGCCGTGCGCGAGACCCGCGCCGAGGCCAGCATTGTCTTCGTGCCGCCGCCCTTCGCCGCCGATTCGATCATGGAAGCGGCGGACGCCGGCATCAAGCTTTGCGTCTGCATCACCGACGGCATCCCGTCGCAGGACATGATGCAGGTCAAGCGCTACATGCGCCGTTATCGCTTCGAGGACCGCATGCGCCTCGTCGGTCCGAACTGCGCCGGCGTCATCACGCCCGGACAGGCGCTGATGGGCATCATGCCCGGCAGCATCTACCTCCCCGGCCGCGTCGGCATCGTCGGCCGCTCCGGCACGCTGGGCTACGAGGCGGCCTCGCAGATGAAGGCGCTCGGCATCGGCG
>NZ_RZOT01000126.1:0-12068 GCF_003999085.1 Mesorhizobium sp. M4A.F.Ca.ET.090.04.2.1 | reverse complement strand
CGCTTGGCGATGTCCTTGTCGAGCGCAGTCGCGGAGCCCAGGATGCCGCAGCCGGCGAGCGGCACCTGCGCCACTTCCGCCAGCCCCTGCACCGCGCCGTCCTCGCCGTGCAGGCCGTGCAGGACGGGAAACAGGATATCGATATCTGGCAGCGCGTAGGGCGCGCCCTCGGCCGGGATCGCCAGCATCCGCCCGTGTCCGCCCGGCACCAGGCAAATCTCCGTGTCGCCCGAAGGTGCCGACAGCGTGCCGTCCTCGAAACGGCTGAGCAGCCATTTTCCTTCGCGGCTGACGAAGATCGGAACCGCATCATATTTCGCCGGCGCCAGCGCGCGCATGACATTGGTCGCCGAAAGCATCGAAACGTCATGCTCGGCCGAACGCCCGCCAAAGAGCACGGCAATACGCAGTCTGTTCGCGGCCATGAACGTCTCCACCTTGCAAGCGGTTCAAGGAATAGATTGAAGCGGAATTTCGGCAATCGCTTCCGACGACGACAGTTTTCAAGTCGTGGTGGCGAGGTCGCTAAAGTCGCTGCCGCCCCTCAACTGGTGATTGGCGAAACCGTCGGCGACAGCGTCCCTCTCCCCGTCACTATACGTGGAGAGGACACCGGCAGGCGGATGAGGGGCGGCGCCAGCGTTCCCCTATGAACCCCTGCATGACAGTAGGGGTCCATGGCAGGTTGCCTACCGCAGCGCCGCGGCGATGTTGCCGCCGTCGACCGTCGTCACATCGGCGGTGGTTCGATCGGCCAGCGCCTGGTGCAGGAAGGCCTGCGCCACGTCCTCGGCCGTCACTTCCTGGCCGAGCAGATTGCCGGACATGTATTCCTTCTCCGACACGCCGCGCGCGCCCGAGCGGCTGGCGATCATGGCGTCGGTCAACAGACCCGAGCGGATGCGGTCGGCATTGACTGCGTTCGAGCGGATGCCCTGCGCGCCGTAGTCCAGCGCATATTGCCTCGACAAAAACAGCGTCGCCGCCTTCGGTATGCCATAGGCGCCGAACTTCGGCCCCGGGTTGATCGCCTGCTTGGACGTGTTGAACAAAAGCACGCCGCCGGTGCCCTGTTCCAGCATGATGCGCACGGCGTTCTGCGCCGCCGACTGGTGGGCGAAGAAATTGAGCTCGAAGCTCTTGCGCAGCGTAGCGTCGTCGAGCTCGCCGATGCGGCCTTCCCAGGCCGCGCCCGCATTGGAGACGAGGATGTCGAGGCCGCCATAGACGGCGACTGCCCGGTCGAAGGCGGCACGCAGTTCGGCCGGATTGGTGATGTCGGCGCCGACGCCGATCGAGCCGTTGCCGGCCCTCTTCGCCGCTTCCGCGGCCTTGGCCGCATCGAGGTCGACGATGACGGCATGTGCGCCATTGTCGGCGAACAGCTTCGCCGTCGCCGCGCCGATCGCGCCGGCGCCGCCGGTCACCAGCACCACCTGGCCGGTCAGCGGCTTCGGCTTGTTGGAGGCGAGCTTGGCCTGTTCCAGCGACCAGTATTCGAGCGGGAAGAGATCGGCCTTGGACAGCGGGTGGAAATGGCCGACGGCCTCGGCGCCGCGCACCGCCTCGATCCACATCTCGCCGACGTCGGAGGCGATCCTGGCCTCCTTCAGCGTGCGGCCGTGGCCGAACATGCCGAGGCCTGGCACCAAGGTCAGGCGCGGCATCGGATCGAGCATGGTCCGCTTGACGTCGTCCAGTGCGTCATTGGTCTCGAAATAGGCGCGATAGTCCTTGGCGAAGGTCTCGACATGGCCGCGGACGACCGCCTTGTAGTCGCCGATCTTGTCGGCGTCCGGCGCCGGCACCGCCATCGGACCGGTCTTGATGCGGATCGAGAGATCCGGCGTCGAGACACCGCGCCCGGCATAGTCGGCGATGTCAGCCGAATTGATGAAATCGACGATCGCATCGGAGGTGCGGAAGTCGCTGATCATGCGATCGAAGCGGCCTTCGCCGCGCGCCACCGCCACCGCGCCGCGCAGCGCGGGCGCGATGTCGGCCGGCTTGGCAAGTCGAGCCGGCAGGGCCGCCTTTGCCGTCTTCGGCTTGCCGTTCTTCGCGACATACTCCTCGGCGACGGTCACATGATGGATCATCCGGTCGTAGGCCTGTCTGGCATCGTCGCCGAAGGTGAAGATGCCGTGCTTGTCGAGGATCAGGCCCTCGACGCTGGGGTCGGCATCGAAAACGTCGCCCGCCGCCTTCGCCAGGTCGAAGCCCGGCATGATGTAGGGCACGTAGCCCATCTTTTCGCCGAACACTTTTCCAACCAGCGCCTTGCTGTCTTCCTGGTCGACAATGGCGAGGACGGCGGTCGAATGCGTGTGGTCTACGAATTTGTGCGGCAGGAAGGCGTGCAGCAGCGTTTCGACCGAGGGATTGGGCGAGCCGGGGTCGATGAGGTTGGCGCGCTGCAGCGCCACCATGTCTTCGTCGGAGAGCCTCTCCAGCGCGCGCGCCTTGAGCAGCGCGCCCATCTTAACCGCCGGCAGGCCTTGCGGCTCGATGACGGCCATGTCCCAGCCGCTGCCCTTGACGCAGAGCACGTCCCACTCGTCGCCGACGAGATCCGTGGCTTTGATCTTGCACGACGTGTTGCCGCCGCCATGCAGCACCAGCCGCGGCTCGCCGCCGAGCAGCCGGGTCGTATAGACGCGCAGCGCGAGGTCGCGGCCGACGCCCTTCTTGGCATAGTCGGCAACCATCTTTTCCGCGTCGCCGTCATTCCACAGGTTCTTCATTTCGCTTCGTCCGCTTTCATGTCTTTGATTGCTGTGAACAGGAATGCCGCGACGCTTTGATGACAATGCGCCGGCGGCGAGGATTGTTTGTCTAGGAAGCCTTCTTGGTCACCGCTCGGGCATGGTCCAGCAGCCGCTGCGCCATGCGCGCGCCGACCACCAGATGCGTGCAGAGTCCGCCGGCGAGCGCGGCAAGCAGCGGCTCGAATTTGCTGTCCTCCTGCACCACCATCAGCCGCTTTTCGATGGCGCCGAGCGAGCCGAGCTCGGCGGAGATGACCCGGCGGTTGTAGCTGCAGTCGAGCGCCTTGCCGCCGGCGTCGATGATCTGTCCGGCGATCACGCCGGCGGCGCCGGCGTTGCGCAGCATTTCCATTTCGCTCACCGTCAGCGCGCCGCATTTGACGACATGGCTGTCGGCGTCGACGGTGCCGACGGAAAACAGCGCGAGGCTGCAATCGCTGATGCCGGCCAGTTGTTCGCGGATCACAGGCTCGGCGCGCAGGGCGCGCGCCAGATCTTCCGTCGACAGCACCAGCGGCGCGTAGAAGTTCAGCCCCTTGGCATTGAGCCGCCGCGCGATCTCCATCGTGCACTGGTCGGGCCGGTAGGAGTAGGGCGCGCCGAGGTTGCCGCAGAGCTGCACCACGGTCACGTCCTGCAGGTCGGCGAAGGACATGATGTCGGCGATGGTGTAGACGGTGCGGCCCCAGGCGACGCCGATGCGGTCGCCCTTTTTCACCAGCTCGAGAAAGACGCTGGCCGCCAGCACCGCGATGTCGGTCGACGGATCGACGACATAGGCGTTTTCCGGCGCGATCCAGACGGCGTCGAGCTCCAGCGCGTCTTCCAGCTTCCGCGCCATGACGTCATCGGTGAACAGCTGGGTCGAGGTCGAGATGTTGACGATGCCGGTCTCGCGCGCCTTGCGCAGATACATGGCGACCGACGCGCGTGAAATCTTCAGCTGGTTCGCCACTTCGTCCTGGCGCAGGCCATGCGCATAGTAAAGCCAGGCGGCCTTGTGGATAAGCTGTTCTGCCGGTCGGATTGCCATGCCATCTCCTCGCTGACATTATTCACGGCTCTCGACAAAAGTCAAACCGAGTGGAGGTATGCGTTTCCCTTTCGCCGGCTGAATCTAGATCACCATTGTGCCAAATGCCCCCTGTCGTGGCATCGTTGGTGGTGACGAAGCGCGGAGCCTGTGATTAGAAGTCGATCATGCAACATTACAGCTTGCGCAGCGGGAGGACGGGATGAGCAATCCCTATGAACAGGATCTCGACAGGAACGCCGCCAACCATCAGCCGCTGACGCCGCTCACCTATCTTGAGCGGGCGGCAAAAACCTATCCCGATCATGTCGCCATCATCCATGGCAATCAGCGCATCACCTATCGCGATTTCTGGCGGCGCTCGCTGAGACTCGCTTCGGCGCTGGCCAAGCGCGGCATCGGCAAGGGCGATACGGTGACGGTGATGCTGTCGAACACGCCACCGATGCTGGAGGCGCATTTCGGCGTGCCGATGACCAGGGCGGTGCTGCATTCGCTGAACACGAGGCTCGACGCCGCCGTCATTGCATTCCAACTCGACCACGCCGAGACCAAGGTCCTGATCGTCGATCGCGAATTCTCCGGCGTGGTCAGCCAGGCGTTGGCATTGGCCAAGGCCAAGCCATTGGTCATCGATTATGACGATCCCGATTACGCCGCCGACGCGCCCTATCCGAAGGGCGAGCGGATCGGCACGCTCGACTATGAGGAGTTCGTCGCGGGCGGCGATGAGGCTTTCGCCTGGTCGATGCCGGATGACGAGTGGGACGCCATCTCGCTCAACTACACATCGGGCACCACGGGCAATCCCAAAGGCGTCGTCTACCACCATCGCGGCGCAGCGCTGATGGCCTACACCAACACCATCCATGCCGGCATGGCCAAGCACGCGGTCTATCTGTGGACGCTGCCGATGTTCCACTGCAACGGCTGGTGTTTCCCGTGGACGCTGGCCGTTCAGGCCGGCACCCATGTCTGCCTGCGCTGGGTGCGGCCGAAGCCGATCTACGACGCCATTGCCGATCACGGCGTCACCCATCTGTGCGGCGCGCCGATCGTGATGTCGGTGCTGATCAACGCCAGGGACGAGGACAAGCGGCAGTTTCCGCAAACCGTCACCTTCAACACGGCGGCCGCGCCGCCGCCGGAGGCCGTGCTGTCAGGCATGGCCGATGCCGGCTTCGCCGTCACCCATCTCTACGGCCTGACCGAGACCTACGGGCCGGCTGTCGTCAACGAATGGCACAATGAGTGGGACGAACTGGAGAAGGGACCGCGCACGGCGAAGAAGGCGCGCCAGGGCGTGCGCTATGCTTCGCTCGAAGGCCTGACTGTGATGGATCCCCAGACGATGACGGAAACCCCGGCCGACGGCGAGACCATCGGCGAGGTCATGTTCCGCGGCAACATCGTCATGAAGGGCTATCTGAAGAACAGGAAGGCGACTGACGAGGCCTTCGCCGGCGGCTGGTTCCACTCAGGCGATCTCGGCGTCATGCATCCGGACGGCTACATCCAGCTCAAGGATCGCTCCAAGGACATCATCATTTCCGGCGGCGAGAACATCTCCTCGATCGAGGTCGAGGACGCGCTCTACAAACATGCCGCCGTCGCCTCCTGCGGCGTCGTTGCGAAGTCCGATGACAAATGGGGCGAGGTGCCGGTCGCCTATGTCGAGCTGAAGCCCGGCAAGAGCGCGACCGAGGCCGAGATCATCGACCATTGCCGCACTTTGATCGCCCGCTTCAAGGTGCCGAAGGCAGTGGTGTTTGCGGAAATCCCGAAGACATCGACCGGGAAGATCCAGAAGTTCCGGCTGCGGGAAATGGCGAAGGGCCTCTGAGTTCGTCATCCTAGGGTGAAGCAGTCGCGGAGCGACGTTGCGGAAACCCTGGGGTCCATGCCGTGATCTTGCGGCCGTGCTGCGGCGGTCGAGAATAGCCCTGCACGAATGGCGCCGCTGGCAAGCTATCTGCTTGATCCGACTTTATTCTTTGGCCGACGTCACGGCATTGATCCCAGGGTCTGCGCCGCGTCGCTTCGCTCCTTGCTTCGCCCTAGGAAGACGAACTCATTCGTCGGGTTCAACCTTTCCTCACTGTCACCATCTGTCACCAATTATACGCGTACGTCGAATCCGCGTTGACATCGCGCTCGTTTCGATTTACGAGTGATGAAAATTGAAATTCGTCACTCGTTATTTGACAGAGAGCTAATGTCCGAAGCCGCCAACATCGTGGCCGACCCCGCCCGCCAGGAAAATGTGACGCGCATCCTCGATTGCGCCGAACGCCTGTTCCGGCACTACGGCTACGGCAAGACCAATGTCGCCGACATCGCCCGCGAGCTCGGCATGTCGCCGGCCAACATCTATCGTTTCTTTGCCTCCAAGGTCGAAATCCACCAGGCCGTCTGCGGCCGCATGCTCGGCGCCAGCTACAAGATGGCCTACGAGATTTCGCGCTTGCCGCTCAGCGCCGAGGAGCGGCTGCGCCGCTACGTGCATGCGCAGTACAAGATGACCATGGAAGTCATGCTCGATGACCAGAAGGTGCATGAGATGGTCATCGTCGCGCTCGAGCGCGACTGGGGTGTCATCGACAAGCATGTCGACAGCATCCACGATCTGTTCGCCGAGGTGATCCGCCAGGGCATCGAAGCCGGCGAGTTCAGGGACCAGGATCCGGTGATCGCGTCGCGCTGCTTCGGGGCCGCCACCGTCATCCTTTGCCATCCGCAGATGGTGGCGCAGTGCCTTGCCAAGACCAACCGGGCGATGCCCGACGATCTCATCGATTACGCGATCCGAGCCTTGAAATAGCCGCCGCCCGCCGGGCGCCGGTCGACAAGTTATCTCCAGTCAGGAGTGCTAAGGTGTCTTTGTCCAATTCCATTATCCGCGGGCTGCCGATCGCCGGCCTGATCGTCGCCACTCTCGAGCTCGCCGGCTGCAGCCAAGAGAAGGCCGAGGTCAAGGAGATCATCCGGCCAGTCAAGGTGGTCGAGATCGGTGAGGCCCAGACCACCCGCGAGCTCGACTATTCCGGCTCGGTGCGCGCCCGCACCGAGATGAACCTCGGCTTCCGCGTCGCCGGCAAGGTCACCGAGCGCCTCGTCGATATCGGCCAGCATGTGAATTCGGGCGACGTGCTCGCCCGCATCGATCCCTCCGATTACGATTTGTCGGTCAGGAGCGCGGCGGCGAACCTCGATGCCGCCGAGCGGCAGGTCGAAACGGTGGATCTGGCAAAGAAGCGCGCCGAGCAGCTCTACGCCAAGAGCTTCGCCTCGAAGTCGCAGCTCGATCAGGCGACGCTAACCTATGCTCAGGCCGTGGCGACGCGTGACGCCGCCCGCTCGACGCTTGCCCAGGCGAAGAACCAGGTCGGCTACACCGATCTCAAGGCGAACGAGGATGGCATTGTCACCGCCATCAGCGCCGATATCGGCCAGGTGGTCGGCGCTGGAACGCCGGTGATGACCGTTGCCGTCGATGGCGAGAAGGAGGTGCTGATCGCCGTTCCTGAAATGGATATCGCCGAGTTCCGGCCGGGCAAGGAGGTCAAGGCGGGCTTCTGGTCCGACGACGCGCTGACGCTGGCCGGCAAGGTCCGCGAGGTCGCCGGCAGCGCCGATCCGCAGTCGCGCACCTTCGCCGTTCGCGTCTCGCTGCCCAACGATCCACGCGTGCTGCTCGGCATGACCGCCAACATCGAAGCCTCGGTGGCGAGCCGAAAGCAAATGGTGTCGATTCCGCTCAGCGCGCTCGCCGAGAAGGACGGCCAGAAGATCGTCTGGACCGTCGACCGCACCAGCGAGACGGTTCATCCGCGCCCGGTCAAGGTCGGCGACTTCACGGTGGACGGCGTCAATGTCGCGGACGGGTTGAAGCAGGGCGACGTCGTGGTCGCCGCCGGCACGCAGTTCATGACCGAGAACCTCAAGGTCAAGCTCTCCGGCGACGCGGCGCAGCAGTCGGCGTCGGCCGAAGGCAAAGCCGACATCACCAGCAGCCTGCGCTGAAGCCAGGCGAATGAAAACGCCGCTCGCTCGGGCGAGTGGACCATGGTTTCCGGGCGGCGAGCGCCCGGCTGTCGAGACGTCAGGTTGATGTAACCCCCACATCGATCCTCGCGTCCCACCGCGACGAGTGTCTCTCCGCCTCGGAAAGCCTCGCCGCCCGGAAGCCAGCATCGGAAATATCGTGAGCACGCGCAGATGCGTGCCTTGCCGATCAATCGGAATGGACTGACGCCGATGACCACCGACAGCACTGAGAAGCGGCCCTTCAATCTTTCGCGCTGGGCGATCGGCCACCCCAGCATCGCGCGCTTCCTGTTCGGCCTGATCATCCTTGCCGGCGCGCTCGGCCTGATGCGCATGGGCCAGAAGGAAGATCCCGACTTCACCTTCCGCGTCATGGTCGTCCAGGCCGTCTGGCCGGGCGCCTCGATCCAGGAGATGGAGGACCAGGTCGTCAACAAGATCGAGCGCAAGCTGCAGGAAACGCCGCATCTCGATTTCGTGCGCTCCTATACGCGCGCCGGCAGCGCCATCATCACCCTGCAGGTGAAAGGCGACACCAATGCCGAGCAGGTGAAGGACGCGTTCTACCAGGTGCGCAAGAAGGTCGGCGACATCGCCAGCGACCTGCCGCAGGGGCTGCTCGGTCCGTATTTCAACGACGAGTTCGGCGACACCTTCATCACGCTGCATTCGATCAGCGGCAACGGCTACAGCTATCCGGAGCTGAAGAAGTTCGCCATCCAGGCGCGCGATATGCTGTTGACAACGCCGGGCGTCGAGAAGGCCGTCATCATCGGCGACCAGCCCGAGAAGATCTATATCGACGTCTCGTCGAAGGCGCTGGCCGAGCGCGGCCTGACGCTGACCGACCTGCAGAACGCGATCAAGGGCCAGAACAATGTCGATCCGGCGGGCTCGGTCGACACCGGACAGCGCTCGGTGCGCATCTCGGTCGAGGGCGACCTCACCAGGGCCGCCGACATCAGGGAACTGCGCCTGCGCGCCGGCGGTCAGGTGACGCGGCTCGGCGACATCGCCACCGTCTCTTCGGGGCTGGAGGATCCGTTCCAGCGCAAGTACCGCTTCAACGGCCATGAGAGCGTCCAGCTCGGCGTCGTCATGGCCAAGGGCTTCAACGTCACCGACGTCGGCAAGGATGTCGAGGCGACCTACCAGCGCTTCGAGGAAGGCCTGCCCTACGGCGTCGCGGTTGACCAGATCTCCGACCAGCCGGAAGTCGTCCGCGATGCCGTGAAGGAGTTCATGGAGGCGCTGGGTGAGGCGCTGCTTATCGTGCTTGCCGTCTCGCTGCTGTCGATCGGCTGGCGTTCCGGCCTGGTCATAGCCATCGCCATCCCGCTGGTGCTCGCCGCCACTTTTGCCATCATGTACGAGCTCGGCATCGACCTGCAGCGCATTTCGCTGGGCGCGCTGATCATCGCGCTCGGCCTGCTCGTCGACGACGCCATGATCGTCGTCGAGATGATGGAGCGAAAGCTGGAGGAGGGGCTGGTCAAGATCGAGGCGGCGAGCTTCGCCTATTCTTCGACCGCCTTCCCGATGCTGACCGGCACGCTGATCACCACCGCCGGCTTCATCCCGGTCGGCTTCGCCGCCTCGACCGCCGGCGAATATGTGCGCACCCTGTTCTATGTCGTCGGCATCGCGCTGGTCGTGTCCTGGTTCGTGGCAGTCTATTTCACGCCATGGCTCGGCCACATGATCCTGAAGCAGCGCAAGCATGCCGGCAGCCATCACGACGTCTTCGACACGCGCTTCTACCGCCGGCTGCGCGCCACTGTCGGCTGGGCCGTGCGCCATCGCATCATCGTGCTGGTGATGACGCTGGTCACCTTCGCCACCAGCCTGTGGGCGTTCCAGTTCATTCCGCAGAACTTCTTCCCGCAGTCCTCGCGGCCGGAGATCCTCGTCGACCTCTGGCTGCCGGAAGGCACCTCGATCAAGGAGGTCGAGACGCAGGCCAAGGCGCTCGAAGGCAAGATGATGGACGATCCGGACAAGCGCTTCATCGCCACCTATATCGGCGAGGGCGCGCCGCGCTTCTTCCTGCCGCTCGACCAGCAGCTCAGGAATCCCAACTTCGCCCAGCTCCTGGTGATGGCCAAGGACGAGCCGGCGCGCGAGCGACTGATCGTCAAGCTGCGGACCGTCCTGGCCGAGGATTTCCCCTCGATCCGTTCCAAGGTCGATCGCCTGTTCCTCGGCCCGCCCACCGGCTGGCCAGTGCAGATGCGGGTCATGGGTCCGGACCGCCAGGAGGTGCGCCGCATCGCCGACGAGGTGAAGGCGAAGTTCCAGGCCAACCCACTGCTCGGCGCCGTCCATGACGACTGGCTGGAGCCGGTGCCGGCGATGAAGCTGGTCATCGACCAGGATCGCGCCCGCGCGCTCGGCGTCACCTCGCAGCGTATCCGCCAGATGCTGCAGGCCACCATGTCCGGCGCGCCGCTCGACGATTTCCGCGACGGCGAGGAGACGGTGTCGATCGTCGCCCGCGAGCCGGAAGCGAGCCGCAAGCTGCTGTCCTCGGTCGATTCCGTCTATATCCCGACCGATTTCGGCGGCTTCGTGCCGCTGTCGCAGGTGGCCAAGGTCGTTCCGGTGCTTGAGCAGGGCATCGAGTGGCGGCGCGACCGCCTGCCGACCATCACTGTTCGCGGCACCCTGCCGGACGGCGTGCAGTCGAACGACGTCGTCACCAAGATGTACAACGACATGAAGGACCTGCGCGCAGGACTGGCGCCCGGCTACAAGGTCGAGATCCAGGGCGGCGCCGAGGATTCGGCCGAAAGCCAGGCCTCGATCGCCGCCAAGGCGCCGATCATGCTGGCCGTCATCGTCGTGCTGCTGATGATCCAGCTGCAGCATTTCGGCAAGGCGATGCTGGTACTGGCGACCGGTCCGCTCGGCATCATCGGTGCTGCCGCGGCCCTGCTGATCAGCGGGGCGCCGTTCGGCTTCGTCGCCATCCTCGGCGTGATCGCGCTGCTCGGCATTATCATGCGCAACTCGATTATCCTCGTCGATCAGATCGACCAGGACATCGCTGTCGGCATGGAGCGATCCGAGGCCATCATCGGCGCTGCCGTGCGCCGCTTCCGGCCGATCATGCTGACGGCGCTGACCGCGGTGCTGGCGCTGATCCCGATCTCGCGCGCCGTGTTCTGGGGGCCGCTGGCCTACGCCATGATGGGCGGCATCCTCGTCGCCACCGTGCTCACCATCCTGGTGCTGCCGGCAGGCTACGCGCTGTTCTTCGGCCGCGAGCGCAAGAAGGCCGGGGTCGAGGGCAAGAGGCCCGAGTCCGAACTGGTGCAGAACAACGAAGAGCCGCAACTGGCGCTGGCCGCGGAATAGGTGGTGGCAACCTCGGATCGTCCGCCATGGTCACGGGTGGCGGACGATCTGCATCGCGGGTCGGCGCGCTAGTGCAATTCCAGGAAAGTGTGAAGCGAATTGCAGGGGCGCGGCATCTTCAGGCGCGAGTATGAGGGATCGACGCTGCGCGAGAATCTCGGCCTGAAGCGGCCGTCGAACCGGTTCTTCGAGGAGACGACGGTCCGCAAGGCTGGCTGACGAGAGGCCGTTGGACAAAAGAGATCGGGCGCGCCGAGGCGCGCCCGATCTTGTTCTCAGGTCGCTGCGTCAGATGACGAACAGCCAGTTGGCGATCAGCATCACCGCCACGCCGGCGATCAGCGTCAGATAGGGCAGGGCGCCCGCCTTCTTGACCGAGAGGTCGGCTCCCGCCATGCCGAGGTCGGCCAGCATATGGTCGGGGAACTTGCCGCCGTCCTGGATGTAGTGGCGGAAGCAGAACACCGGGATGATCAAAGCCGCGGTGATCAGGCCCGCCCACAGCGCCATCGGGTTCCACACCTTGGCGCCGGCGCCCATGAAGACCGCGTTGACATAGGCGAAGATCGCGCCGATGCCGAGCAGCCAGGTCGGCGCCCGCCACGGCCGCGCGATATGGCCGTTGTCGATGCGGTGGATCCAGCCGGCGTTGAGGTTGAGGAAGTTGAAGATGATGTAGCCGCAGTTCGACACGGCGAGGATGAAGAAGAAGCTCGTCGCGTCGGCCGAGGCGATTGCCAGCACGATCAGGTTGAAGACGAGGTCGGTCCACATCGCCCGCGTCGGCGCGCCGTGCTCGTTGACGTGGCTGAGGTAGCGCGGCAGCCAGCCGTCGACCGAGCCCTGGTAGAGCGTGCGCGAGG
>NZ_RZOT01000125.1:0-12115 GCF_003999085.1 Mesorhizobium sp. M4A.F.Ca.ET.090.04.2.1 | reverse complement strand
CTTGCGGGCCCCCGCTAGCCTTCCTGTTCCTGGAACCCTGGCCCGCGCACTCGCGTGGAGTGACGAGCTTGTTAGTTGAGCCGGCGAAGGGAACGGAACCTCCTCAACAGCGTATGTTAGCTGTCGCCCAACCGGGCAAGCTGGCCAGAGTTTCCTGCAATGACCAAGGCATCGCTCCATCTTCTGAAAGGCGCAGGCTACCTGGTCTCCACGGCAAGCGTGATCCTGCTTGCGGTGGTGAGTTGGAAGAGCGCTTCGGAAAGCCCGCTGCTGGTCGCCTGCCTGCTTGGCGGCGCCGCGGCATCCATTGTCGGCATGTTCTGCCGCTGGCTTTCCTACGAGATCGAGAAACGCCGGGAAGGAAAATAGCATCCGTTGTCGGGCGCCGTCCGCAAAAAGCCCGCGCCACGGAGGGACCGATGGCGCGGGCCGGCCGATGTTTGCCCACCAGCCTGCGCGGGACGCCAAGCAGCGACGTCAGGCGCCAGACCTCAACCATTCGAAGCGGCTAATGTTCCATTTGCTCGATCGCTAGATCTGGCGACGTCGAGGCTATCGACGGCGCTCGTTTGCCGGCCAAGCGCCGCCCGGCGCTGGGTGAAATTTCTGGACCGCCCCTCACGATGCGCGTAACATCCCGTCAACGGCGATAACTGGCAAGGGCATCGCCGGCTGAGAGCGAGCATCGCGCTTCCGCCCCAATGGAGGAGGGAGCGTTGATCGAGCACAAGAAATCCACCAGCGGCATCGCCTATCCGGATGACCTCTGCCTGTTGAAAAGGGCCTACGACCAGATATGCCTCGAGAGGGATCTCCCGGCAGGCTCGCCCGCGGCGGAGCAATTGGCCATCCGCGCCATGGAGTTGTTTGCGCAAGGTATTTTTGAGGAAGAGGCCCTCTTGCAGGGGCTTAGGCAGCCCGCTTGAACGCTCGCTCACTTCACGGAACTGCGCCGACTGGCCATGCTCGGCCCTACCCGCTCGCAAGGACAGCCATGACCCCGCGATATCTCGACCACCTCCTGGAATGCCCCTATTGCCTGACGATCAAGCTGAGGATTCCGGCCGACGCGCAGCCGGACACGCGCATCGTCTGCGACGATTGCGGCGAGTTCCTCGGGCTGTGGGACGAGTTGCTGACGGACTTCGAAAGGCAGGGTGGCAACAACGGCGTCTTCCGTCTCGACAGGGGCCGCATCAGGCGCCTCGGCTGAAGCTGTCGCGATGCCCGGCTCCGCATAGGCCTTCATTCCTACAACCGCCGAGCCGCAGCGCGCGAAATGGAACGTTTCACGCAATTGCCAATTGGTGGACTCGCATGCCCTGCCGGGCGTTAGATTGGCGGCAGGCGAAGGAGGGCACGTCGCGAACAGGGAGGACGTAATCTATGGATTACGAATACGAGAAGATTCTACCCGACGAGCAGCCTTATGAAGTCATTACTTTTGCCAAAAAACACGGGTTGACGGTGCCGGCCGCGGATGCCGTCCTGTTCGCCAAGGGCCCGTCCCGGAAAGCGTGCGACGCCGCGGCATTGGCCTTCCTGTGCGCGGTGGCGCAATACGCCGACAGGCGATCGCGGCACTAACGCGCTCGCCGCATAGGGGCGTGGCGAAGACCTGTCTCGCCACGCAAAGCGCCGCTGCGACGGCCGTTATCTCAAGCCGAGAAAACTCAGTATCGCGATGACTATGACGATGGCTCCAACCAGCCAGATGATGTTGTTCATGACATTCTCCTTCACCCGAGATGGGTGCTGGAGGGACAACATAAGCGCCAGCTAAAGGTTCCGGTCTAAGGCGCGGCGGCGGCGGGGCGGTGCGTCGTTCGCAACAAAACGACTTCGCAATCGTTTCTCATTCGCCAGACACTCTGGCTACTCCAGACCTTCTCCCGCCGGCAGCGCCGGCGGGTCTTTTCGCAGCCTTTGGCCAGGATGCCATGCCGTCGACCTCGATCCGAAAGACGGACTACGATACCCAGAGGCGGATCCTGCGCGTGTGGTTCGTGGGCAGCGGCAAATGCTACGAGTTCGAGGACGTGCCGCCGGAGACTTTTGCCGGTTTCCGGGCCGCCTTCGCAAAGGGCCGATATTTCAACAGCTACATCCGCAACCGTTTCCGCTATCGCTTGGTGGCCGCCGCTGGCGCGCCGGCGGCCATGCCGCCAATTCCGGCCGCAGATCCTTCTTCAGGGAACGTTCGCCTCTCACGGCAGTTGAGCTTCCAGCGCGAAAACAATGTCGTCTCGCGCCCGACTTCAATCCGTAGGAGGAAATGATGAGAATGCACTTTTCCGCAGCCGCCGCAGGGCTGTTGCTGCTCGCCGGTATCGGTGCGGCCGCCGCCGACACCGTGGTTATTGCGCCGGAACAGGAAACGGTCATCCGGGAATATGTGAAGAAGCAGCCCCTGGCTTCGGTCAAGCTTCCCGGCGTGGAGCTCAACGTCGGCACGGCCCTGCCCGATACGGTCGAGCTTTATGAAGTGCCCGATGTGAAATACCGCTACACCGTGATCGACAACCGGACAGTCGTCGTCGATCCCGACACGCGCACGGTGATCAAGATTATCGAATAAGATCGACGTTCCGATTGAAGATCCGCCAGCCGACAAGGAGTGGCGGGTTTTCAACACGTCGAGGAGGCCGGGCCCACCTTCACTCTCGCCGGCGGCAAATATCCAACGATCCGCAAACGAACCAGAGTGTCCGACTTAGTCCCCTTAGAAAAGCGTCACGAAAACGATCGGTCCAAGGATCAGGCAAACACCCATTCCGATTGTAATGGCGATAGCCAGGCGTTCCGTTCGCCGGACAATCTCGGCCACCGCTTCGTCATCATCCGGGATGAGATCGAGGACTGAATTGTCCTTTGGCGCGGACGATTTGCGCCGGCTGACCGGACCTGTCGGTCTCCGCCGGCCAGGCGGACAATCGGATTCCGGCCGACGATAGCGCAGCCTGGTTTTCATGCGTCTGCTTCCAGCCGCTCATGCTCCGCTTTCTGGTGCCAGATCACCTGGCGGAGGTCGCGCATGTCGACAGGCTGGCCACATCTGGGACAGAGATAGAAATGGCATACCGGATATTCGTCCGGCGGGCTTCCGCGCCGGGTGCCGGTCAACGGCGGCCCGAGATCAGAAAGCTTCGTCATCCGCGCAGCTTCCTGGCTTGCCGCGCCAAGGTTTTCCGGTCATTGCCGTGCTCGCTTATCAACTCGCGGACCTCGTCCTGCGTGATGCGATGCTGCTTGGCAAAATACCTTACTTCGTAGTCGTCGTCGGCTGAGACGCGATCCCGGTCACGAAGGCCGCGGTTGCTCTTATCGTCGGCCATCTGGATTTCTCCCTGTCGAATGTCGCTAGTTTCACTCTGACTAATATAAGCCGCGAGCCGGACCCCGGTTCCATGCAAGGGCCCGGAAGACGCCGGCTTTTGCTGCGCCGGCGGCAGACCGCCTTCACGAGCGAAGATGCAGATGGACTCAGCGAGAGGAGGTGTCATACCGCCCATCGAAAAGGGCGGCCCAGCGGACTCGGGGGGCGGGGCCGCTGAGCCTGACCAACGGCGTTTTTTTCGAGGGGGGTTAGCCGTTGGCTTGGCTACGCATTATAGCCCATTTTATTAGCATTAGCTAAATTTACCCTGCGGTCGGCAAAAGCTTTCCAATCGCGCAAGCAACCTTCGCGGCGCATAAAAACCCGCCGGCCGGAGCCGGCGGGTTGACCGCCCTCGAGGTCGCGTTCAGTGGAGTCGTCTCGACCATTCGTCGATCTGCCGCTGGGCTTCTTCCCTGGCAATGCCGTAGCGCTCCTGGATGCGCCCGAGAAGCTGATCGCGATTGCCTTCGATGCGGTCGAGGTCATCATCGGTGAGGTCGCCCCATTGCTCCTGGGCCTTGCCTCTGACCTGCATCCATTTTCCCTTGATCTGATCCCAGTTCATGACTGTCTCCTTTGCTCTCCAAAGGAAATGGCGCGGGCGCGACAATGTTCCCGATGCGCAAACGCCGGGTCATGACAGGCAGCGCAGCGGCACCATCAATGTGATGGAGGCCGTCCCGCGTTCCGATAGTCTACCGGCTGGCGCAGCGCAGAATTGCAACCGGGAGGACCGGCGATGCCTCATCTTCACATGAAGGGGGTCGATGTCGTCGTCGATCTCCTCGACGCGGCCGAGGATACAGGCTCAGCGAGCAGGAGCTGAAGACGCTTCTTTTGGAAGCTTCTGAAGCGGGATGTTCCCGCCGACGTCGCGAACCAGGACCTGTGCCCCGGGAGTTGATTCTGTCGACGCGCGACGGCGCGCACTGGCCATCGCCCCTGCGATGCGGAAACGCCACGGGGTAGGACGGAATTGTCAGGCTCACAGGCGCCGCCGATAGCGGCGCAGCGTGGTTGTTCAGCCCTTGCCGGCCTTCGACTTAGCGGCCTTCGGCTTGGCGGCGGCAGGCTTTGCCGTCTTGGCGGCGGCGGCTTTAGCTGGCTTGGCGGCACCCTTCTTCGGCGCGGCCTTCGCTTTCGGCTTGGCGGCCTCGCCATCGATCTCGGCCGTGGCTTGGTCCCAATGCTGAATATCCGAGCCTTCGGGCCTGCCTGCCTGTTCCCAGATCGCGTGTGCCCGCTGGCGGATGCGTTCCTGCCTGTCGTCCGTCACTGTCGCCTCCGTGGTTGTCCAAATTCCGGGAAAACATTAGCCGAAATTTCGGCGGACGTCTTGGGTGGCGAGTGGGCAACCGGGACTTGCGGCGGGTTTATTGCGCCAACACCGCCACGCCCAGCAGCGCCGCCTTCTTGGTGATCAGGCCGGCGAGATCGGCATCCGATCGCTCGGTGCCGGTGCGCCGGCGCAATTCGTCGATCGCATCCTTCATCGAGATCAAGCCGGCGCCCCGCTCGGCCAACAGCTTGTCGCAACACGCCGCCACATTGGCGGAGTTGGGGGTCTCGACATGCGGTAACATGGAAGTCGTCCTTTCCCACCCCTGAACCCTTCGCCCGCCGCCTCCGCGGAGGCGGCGGTGTCGTCATGCGTCAGCCGGCGATCCGGCCGTCAATTGAGGACCTCGACGACCCTGCGCGTGCTGGGATCGACCAGCACGGTGCGGCCGTCGACGACCACGTAACGATATTGGACGTCGGGCACCTCGCGCAATTCGACCGTGTCCGGCAGAGTCGAGCCAACATTGAGCTCGAGGCCGAGAAGGTTGATCGAAGCAAGCGGGTGCTTGTGGACGTATTCGCGGACGACGGTGCGCTGCTCGGGCGTCACGATTATCTGGTCCGCGACCGCCGCGCCGATGCCGGCAATCATGGCCAGACCAGCGACAGCAGGAATGAGGGTAATTTTCATCTCTGCCTCCTGTTGGTTTGTTTGTGAGCGTCGCCCCGCCTCCGCGGCATGCGGAAGCATTGAAGAGTTCGAAATGGCGGGCTCTCCGAAGCAAAACGCTGCCGCAAGGCTGTTGTTCCGCCAGCGGGCACGAATTGATCCACGCCGGAACCCTGCCGCCCTGCCCCGCATTGAAGGCGAATAGTCAATCCAAGCGGAGGCGCCAATGATTGAAGACATGCCATTCGCCCCGCCGATCGCCATCGCCGTTGGTGCCGGCTTCAGGCGCGACATCGCTTCGTTGGCGCAGATGCAGAACTTCCTCAAGGAATGGCCGCTGGCCGCGGGCGACACGCTCCACGCCAAGGCGCTCAGCGCCTGCGAGGCGGCACGAGCCGGAGATGCGACCCCGGCGCAGACACGGCGCGCCTTCATGGCTTTCGCCAAGGCTGCCGGCATCGGCTGGACGGGCATCGACCCGGTGACGACGCTGCGCCGGGCCAAGGTCAGGACGATGCGCGCGGCGCGCGCCGGCCGCGAGCGTCACCCGCGCTGACAAGGGCTCCACCCTATTGCTTCGGCTGCTGCGGCGGCAACTCGCCGGGCCTGATTATCGGCGTGTTGCCTTGCTCGGGCGCCGGCTGGGCCATGCCCTGGTCGCCGCTCGGCGGCGGCTGCAGCACGCCGCCGCAAGGCTTGAGCTTGCCGGTCAGGCCACCGCCGGTGTCGGCGGCCGGCTTCTGGTCGGTAGTGCCCGGTATTTGCGGCTCGGCCTGGCAGGGGCCGGCGGGCACCTGCGTCTGGTCGTTGTCGTCCTGCGCGGCCGCCGGACCGGCCAGCGCCATGACCAGAAGCGCGCATGGCGCAAAGGCGAAAGGTCTCATGGTCTGGCTCCTTTCCTTGTCCGGGAAAGAACGCCGGCGCCGATTGGTTCCGTGGCGCGCTGCCGGCGCCCCCTCCGGCGCGGCTTCGCGGGAACCGGCGGCCAGGGCCGCGAGTTCAAATCCTGGAGAGTTTCAATGGCGAGCCACAGGAGGCAGTCATGGGACCGCGCAAGAAACCGAGCGACGAGGTCGAGCCGTCAACGGCCGACGACAAGGCCCAGGTGCCAAACGACGAGGTAGAGGTGCCCTCGCCCAGCCAGCAGGATTGGGACGCGATCAAGGGCGCCAGGATCCTGCCGGACGGCGGCCTACCGCAAGAGGAAGTGCCGGGAACCACCGGCATCGAGAAGGAGGGCGCCCTGCCGGAAGAGGACGATGACAATCCCTACCAGGAGAGCGACGAGGCGTTGCCAGACGATGCCGAGGAAGCGGCCATCGCGCGCGATCCGGCAAGACGCGGTGGACCTTTCGACGAGGTATGAGGCCGCGCCTGACAGACGCGCGCCTCCACCCGCGCGGGCGGGGTGCGGATATGCTGGAATGATGGCTTGACGCCGCGCGGCCGGCGGCACTCAGTTCGGCGCGCTGTCGCCCACCGTCTCGGCGACGAAGGAGGCCGCGATCAGGTCGTCGGCGTCGATGCGTAGGGAGCCATCGGCGCCCCCCATGATGGCCACGACCTTCTGGAAGGTCTTCATCTCATGTTCGGTGATGCTGGCGATCCGCATCCTGGCCCTGAGGTCGGCGACACGCATCCCCAATGCCGGGGACGTTCCGATTTCGCGTTTCGACATGGTGAATATGCTCCCTACCCCGCCCGGTCCTTTTTGCCGCCCGCCCGATTCGCCGCCGCCAGTCTGCCCATTAATGAGGCAGCACGAAGTCAGACGCGGCAACGCGTGGCGCGATGGAAGGTTCCTGCCTGGGATGGTCACGAAATAATACCGGGGCGGCTCGCCCTCCGCCCCGGCAAGTACCGGCTGTCTTTGCGGTCACTGGATGATCTTCACGACCTTGCGGGTGCCCGGATCGACAAGCACGGTCTGGTTGTCGACGACAACGTAACGGTACTTCACGTTGGGAACTTCGCGCAGTTCGACCGTGTCGGGAAGTGCCGTGCCGACATTGAGTTCAACGCCGGGAAGCGTCACCGAGGCCAAAGGCTGCTTGTGCACATACTCGCGGATGATGGTCTCCTGCTGGGGCTCGATGATGACGTCCTGGGCGGACGCGGCACCCATGCCGGCGAGCAGCAGCAAGCCCGCGGCGGCCGTCTTAAAATGCAGTCTCATGATCTTCTCCTGTCTTGACCGGCGACCTCTTCCGCCACGCGAATGATGCCGTTCGCAGCCGGGCCACCTCGGTCGTTAACGTCACCGCATAGGGCTTGTTCCGGCAATTTTTCGACTTTGAACCGAGGCGATTTGCTTCGGAACAAAGGCTGCGAGTCGAGGTTAACCGAACGAAGGGACAACACTTCGAGGAGAGTTTCCATGAGACATATTCTGATCACCAGCATGCTCGCGCTCGGTGTCGGCTGCGGCGCCGCGATGGCCCAGGCACAGGCGCCGGCCGAGGTCCAGCCTGGCGGTGACGCCAGCTGCGCGGCCGGCGCTGCCGACTGCCAGAAGGGCGGCAAGGCGGGTGAGCAGGCCCAGGGCAAGCCGAAGGTGAAGACCGACGAGCAGGCGCAGGGCAAGGCTGGCGCCACCACCGAGGAGCAGGCCCAGGGCAAGCCGAAGGTGAAGACCGACGAGCAGGCGCAGGGCAAGGCCGGCACAACGACCGAGCAGAAGGCCCAGGGCACAAGTGGCACGACGACTGAGCAGAACGCCCAGGGCACGACCTCGACCCAGACCGACCAGGGCTCGACCGCATCGATCACCAATGTGACCGTCGAGCAGAAGACCGAGATCACCAATGTGATCCGCGAGACGAAAATCTCGCCGGTCGCGAGCGTCGATTTCGACATCTCCGTCGGCGTCGAGGTGCCGCGGCACAAGGTGCGACTGCACCGCCTGCCGCCGCGCATCGTCAAGATCGTTCCGGCCTACGAAACCTATGAATATTTCGTGCTGGCCGATGGCAGGATCGTCATCGTCGATCCGGACACGCTGAAGATCGTCATCATCCTGACCTGACGTTCACGAGCGTCACCAGGCCCGCCGCGCCGCATGGCATGGCGGGCCTCTCTCGTTCGCGATCCAAAACAAACCGGAAAAAGGCCGCGGCCGGCGCGACGTTAATCCGACGGCAATCCTTTCATATTAGCGTGGCCGCATATTCCGGGGATTGCTGAGGGGGTCAGCGGCCGATGGCGATGGTATCACGTGGCGCGGCTGGCGCGTTGAAAGCAGACGTGCCGGCAAGCCGGGGCACGGCGGGCCTCGCCGAGGCGATCGGCCGGATGGCGCAGCTGATCGAGCATTCGCGGGAGCGGATCCGGCTGCTCGAGGCGGTGATCGAGAATTTCCCCGGCGGCGTCTCGCTGTTCGACCAGGATCTCAACATGGTCATCTGCAACCAGCGGCAGCGGACCCTGCTCGACTATCCGGACGAGCTCTTCGCCAATGGCTATCCGTCGATGGAGATGCTGTTTCGCTTCAACGCCGAGCGTGGCGAGTACGGGCCGGGCGAAGTCGAACTGCACGTCGCGCGCCGGCTGGCGCTGGTCAGGCAGCGCGAGGCGCATGTCTATGAACGGACCCGCCCTAACGGAACCGTCGTCGAGGTGCGCGGCATGCCGATCGAGGGCGGCGGCTTCGTCACCACTTATTTCGACGTCACAGAGCAGCGCCGCGACCAGGCGACGATCGCCCACATGGCGCATCACGACGCGCTGACCGACCTGCCCAACCGCATGCTGTTTTCCGATCGGCTGCAGAGCGCGGTGGCGCTTGCCAGGCGCGGCGCGCTGATGGCCGTGCATTATCTCGACCTCGACAAGTTCAAGCCGGTCAATGACGGCTTCGGCCACAAGGCCGGCGACAGGCTGCTGATCGACGCGGCCACCCGGTTGCGCGGCGCGGTGCGCGACCACGACACGGTGGCGCGGCTCGGCGGCGACGAATTCGCCATCGTCCAGACAGGCATTGCCGCAAAGGGCGACGCGGCAGCGCTTGCCTCGCGCATCATCGATCGCTTCCGGGAACCCTTCACGGTGGCCGGCAAGCCGCACGTCCTCGGGCTCAGCGTCGGCATCGCGCTAGGGCCTGGCGATGGCGTGAGCTCCGACGAGCTGCTGCAGAAGGCCGATATGGCGCTCTACCGCAGCAAGTCCGGCGGACGCGGGAAATTCCACTTCTTCGAGGCTTGAAAAGCGGGGCGCGTTTCGACGGCAAAACAGGCTTCCCCAAACATTCGCAAATGCTAATATGGCTGTGCGCGGGGACAACACCCAATCTTCGCGTGGGAGCGTCGGCGGAGTCTCCATAGAGCTGCCTCGGCCGGCGCTCCGTCTCGCGTGCCGCCTCGCAGGCACGATCTCGTCGGGAGAAACAACGGCCGCGGCGGAGACGCTTCCGCACGCCCCCCGACCGCAATGGGAGGAAATCATGTCGCATTACGTCATACTCGTGAACTTCACCGAGCAGGGCGCCAAATCCATCAAGGATACGGTGAAACGGGCGGAGGCATTCAAGGCGATGGCCGCCGACAGCGGAGTGAAGGTGAACTCGCTACTGTGGACGCTCGGCCAGCACGACGTGGTGGCGACCGTCGAAGCCAATGACGACATAGCC
Organism: Mesorhizobium sp. M4A.F.Ca.ET.090.04.2.1; assembly: GCF_003999085.1. Classification (NCBI taxonomy): domain Bacteria; kingdom Pseudomonadati; phylum Pseudomonadota; class Alphaproteobacteria; order Hyphomicrobiales; family Phyllobacteriaceae; genus Mesorhizobium; species Mesorhizobium sp. M4A.F.Ca.ET.090.04.2.1. The sequence goes on along the minus strand of NZ_RZOT01000125.1, from coordinate 2,161 downwards.
GCCACCGCCCTCAGCCTCTCCGTGGCATCGCTCGGCAATGTGCGCACCCAGACGCTGAAGGCCTTCGACGCCGCCGACATGGCGAAGATCCTCGGCAAGATGGCCGTCTGACGGCAAGCAGCCCGGCGCGAGGCGTCACGCCGGGCATGCCCGAGCCCCGGAGCTGCCGGCTCGCGTCAACCGCCGGTGGAAGAGGTCAAGACAACTCTTGCATGCAACACCGCAAGGCCCTAAGTCCTAAGACGTAGGTCGCAGATCACAAGCCGAAAGGCAGATGAGAGCGCGGCACTGGTGCCAACTTGCGACCATGCGTGAAAGGTGCAACGCTCTAATAGGGTAGAGACATGGGCGGGCATTCCGGGCGTTGCAGTCCGGAGCGTTCGATCGGGCAAATGTATTTTCCGCAGTTCCTTGTGGGAATGTCGGTCACGCTTCTCGTGGTCCTTGGATGGACCTACGCGGAGACGGGATCGCTTTGGCAATCGCTGGGCTGGGCCTTCGTCGCCGCTTTGCTGCTGCAGGTGGGCTATTTCGTCGCCGTGCTGGCGATCATCTACGGCCGCGGCTCTTCAGTCGCCAAGACCAGCGACAGTTCGCTTCCGGCCAAGATGCCTGGCCCCTTCAAGCGCGATGGCATCCTCTTCAGCCTGCTGTCGCGGCTGCTCTAGGCGCCCGGCGATTGGCGCGAGCCGAGGCGACAGCCAATCCCCCTTGTGAGGGAGATTGGCAACTCCGCCGTTGGCGTCAGTTCCTCAGCGAGGCGCCGACTGCAGGCCTGAGGCGGCCGGCACCGGTTCGGATGAGAACACCACCACGGCGAAAATCAGAATCGCGGCGGCGACGATCAGCGAGCCGCCGGCCACCACCGGCTCCAGTGCCGGATTGCCGTGCAGCAACAGGTAGAGCGCGGGCATCATGATCACCAGGCCGAGCGTGTAGAGGCCGTAGTGGATCATGGCGATGCGGCGGGCCGCCTTGGCCGGATTGAGCGCGTAATAGCCGCCGAACAGCGCCGACGTAACCCAGCCGAGAAGGTTGATGTGGGCGTGCGCGGGAAACGCGCCATGGTCGCCCGAGATGGCCATTTCCAGGCCGGCAACGACGCCCAGCATGAGAAACACGATGGCGGTCTTGAAGAAGAGTTCCGAAACCCGTGGCATGTTGTTGTCCTCCCAATGCCTTTTGATCCCCTATACGCTGGAGACTACATTGGGAGAGAAAGATTTGCCATGCCGAACATGGGCTTAGCGGTGGTTTTCCCCGTTGCGATGAATGGAAGCGAATAGCGAACAGGGAGTAGCGAATAAGGACGAGCGAGTAGTGAGTAGCCAGCAGTGAATGGTCGGTGCCGCGGTATGCAGCACCCCCATTTGCTATTGCTACTCCCTACTCACTCTTCCCTACTTACTCATTCCGTCGTTTCCGTTTCCTCTTCGGCCGGATCGGAGGTCGTGTCATCGGTCGTCGCCGCGGCGGCGTCCTGCTCCGCCAGCTTGGCAGCTACCTGGTCGATCTTGTCGTCGAGCACGCCCGTGGCCCACTCTGTGACCTCGTCGTCGACCGGCTTGTTGGCCATCTCGGCAAGCGCCGCGTCGAGCGATGGGACTTCGGCAGCGGCTTCGTCGGCCGCGGTCTGGGCCGCGGCGGCTGCCGCTTCGGCCTCAGAGATGGCAGTCTCCTGATCGGCGATCTGCCCTTCCAGATCGGCGATCTGCGCGGCCTTGGCCGCCTCCTCCTCGGGCGTTGCCGGCGTCAGCGCATTCGCCTCGGCGAGCTGCTCGTTGAGGTCGGCGAGTGCGGCCTGGGCGTCGATGACCGCCTGATTGGCGGCTTCGACCGCGGCCTGGGCGTTCTGGGCATTCGCGGATGCCATCACATAGGCCTGCACTGCGGCGAAGTTCTTGCTCTTGGAGTTCATGTAGGCGTTGATGTTGCGCTGCAGCGAGTTCAGCCGGCCGAGCTTGGCGTGGAGGTTCTTCTCCTTGGGCGTGGCGGCGACCTCGACGTCATCGACGGCGGCCTGCGTCTTCTTGCCTGACTTGGCCGATGCCGACTTGCCATGCGTGCTCTTGCCGTGCGTGCCGGAATTGCCGTGCGTGCCGCTCTTGCCGGAATTGCCGCCGCCACTATTGCCGTGGCTGCCGCCACTGTTGCCATGGCC
>NZ_RZOT01000124.1:0-12141 GCF_003999085.1 Mesorhizobium sp. M4A.F.Ca.ET.090.04.2.1 | reverse complement strand
TTCGACAAGGTGACTCCGAGAAGCTCGCCGCAAATGTCCTTCAGCCCATGCCGGTCGGTATAGGTGCGGGTCAAGCGCGAGGCTATCTTGGTGCAGAACACTGGTTCCGCCACGACGCCGAAGGCGTTGTAGAGCACGGCGATGTCGAAGCGGCCGTAATGGAACAGCTTGGTGACGCTGCGGTTGCGGAGCAGGCTGACCAGGTTCGGCGCCTTCTTCTGGCCGGGCGCGATCTGGATGACGTCGGCGCTGCCGTCGCCCGGCGAGATCTGCACCACGCAGAGACGATCGCGATGCGGGTTCAAACCCAACGTCTCGGTGTCGATGGCCACTGCCCCGACATTGTAGTGGGACAGGTCGGGCAAGTCGTTCTTGTGGAAGCGGATGTCGCTCATCATTGTCTCCGGATCGCGGCCTGCGCTGTTCGTTTCGTCCTCACCGCGATCCGACGAAAAATCAACAAAAACTTGTCTTTCGACCCCTCAGCGCGTCAGCGCGTCGAGAATACGGGCCCAGGAGCGCTGCCCTTTGTGGAACGAAGTGAGCTCGTATTTCTCGTTGGGCGAGTGAATGCGGTCATCGTCGAGACCGAAGCCGACCAGCAGCGACTCCAGGCCGAGATAGGTCTGGAAATCGCCGACCACGGGGATCGAGCCGCCGCCGCCGGTGATCACCGCCTGTTTCGCCCATTCGTCGGACAGCGCCTCCTTGGCCTTGGCCAGGAACGGCGAGTCGTAGGAGAGCTTGATCGCCGGCGAGCCGCCATGCGGATGGAATTCGACCGAGCAGTCAGCCGGGATGCGTTCTTGAACGAAAGCCTGGAACGCAGCCCGGATCTTCTCGGGGTCCTGCTTGTGGACGAGGCGGAACGACACCTTGGCCGAGGCCTCCGCCGCGATCACCGTCTTGAAGCCCTTGCCGGTATAGCCGCCGATAATGCCGTTGAACTCCGCCGTCGGCCGCGCCCAGGTCAGTTCGAGCACCGAGCGGCCCTTTTCGCCGGCGAGGATCGACAGGCCGATCGGCCCGAGGAAGCTCTCGGCGGTCTCGCCGAGCGTTTCCCACGACTTCAGCACCTGCGACGGCGTCTCCTCGACACCGTCATAGAAGCCCGGGATGGTGATGCGCCCATCCTTGTCGTGGATATCGGCCAGGATCCCGGCCAGGATCCGGATCGGATTGGCGGCAGCCCCGCCATAGAGCCCCGAATGCAGGTCGCGATCGGCCGCTTTGACGGTGATTTCCTCGCCGACCATGCCGCGCAGCGACACGCAGATGGAGGGCGTCTCGCGATCCCACATGCCGGTGTCGCAGACGAGCGCGAAGTCGGTCTTGAGCTCGGCGGCATTGGCCGCGAGGAACGGCTTCAACGACGGCGAGCCGGACTCTTCCTCGCCCTCGAACAGGATGGTGATGCGGCAAGGCAGGCCGCCATGCACCTGCTTCCAGGCGCGGCAGGCCTCGACGAAGGTCATCAACTGCCCCTTGTCGTCGGCCGAACCGCGGCCGGTGATTATCTTGCGGCCAGGCTCGATCTCCTTGATCGCCGGCGCGAATGGATCGCTTTCCCACAATTCGATCGGATCGACCGGCTGCACGTCGTAATGGCCGTAGAACAGCACATGCGGCGCGCCCGCTGGCCCGTCGTGATGCGCCACCACCATCGGATGGCCGGGCGTGTCGCGCACGCTGGCGTCGAAGCCGATCAGCTTCAGCTCGGCCACCAGCCATTCCGCCGCCTTGTGGCAATCCTCGGCAAAGGCCGGGTCGGTGGAGATCGACTTGATGCCGAGCAGGCCGAACAGGCGCTCGAGGCTCTGGTCGAGATTCTGGTCGAGACGATCGAGGACGGGGGAGATTCTGGACATTGTCTGAAGCCTTTCGATTTTGCGCCGACCCTAAAGGGACGAGCCGAAAACGAAAAGCCGGGAACGTTGGACCAGCGTTTGGCAGCGGAAAAACATTCAGACCGATATGTCTGACCTGAAGACGAAAAAGCCGCCGTGGTGGAGGGGGAACCACGGCGGCCTTACTCGAAACGTTGCGGCAGCCCGGAGAGGGGGGATAGGCTGCCGCAGTTGTCCGGGATAGGCGGGGGACGGGCCTTGCTCCGGACTTCGGCGAAAACTGCCGATGGACCTTATTTGGGTCTGTGAACGTGGCGATTCAAGGGCACCAGTATTACACTTTTGTAACATGCCCGTGAGTGGCCGGATCATTCGGCGGCAGCCTCTGTCAGGGTGTTGCCGGAACCGGTAGTTTCAGCCGCCTTTGGCATGGACCGCGCCGTCTGGCCGCGCTATCCCTGCCGGCATGAAAAAAGGCGATCATCTCTTCCTCGTCGACGGCTCCGGCTACATTTTCCGCGCCTATCACGCGCTGCCGCCGCTCAATCGCAAATCCGACGGCTTGCCCACCAATGCGGTGCTCGGCTTCTGCAACATGGTGTGGAAGCTGATGCAGGATGCCCGCAACACCGATGTCGGCGTGGTGCCGACGCATTTCGCCGTCATCTTCGACTATTCCTCGAAGACCTTCCGCAACGAGCTCTACCCCGAATACAAGGCCAACCGCTCGGCACCGCCAGAGGACCTGATCCCGCAGTTCGGCCTGATCCGCCAGGCGACCACGGCTTTCAATCTTCCCTGCATCGAGATGGAGGGCTTCGAGGCCGACGACCTCATCGCCACTTATTGCCGGCTTGCCTGCGAGGCTGGCGGCGACACCACTATCATCTCCTCCGACAAGGATCTGATGCAGCTGGTCGGTCCCACGGTCGGCATGTACGACCCGATGAAGGATCGCCAGATCGGCATCCCCGAAGTGATCGAGAAATGGGGCGTGCCGCCGGAGAAGATGATCGACCTGCAGGCGCTCACCGGCGACTCGGTCGACAATGTGCCGGGCGTGCCCGGCATCGGGCCGAAGACGGCGGCGCAGCTCCTGGAGCAGTTCGGCGACCTCGACGCGCTGCTGGCGCGCGCCGCCGAGATCAAGCAGGAGAAGCGGCGGGAATCGATCATCGCCAATGCCGACAAGGCGCGCATCTCGCGCCAGCTGGTGACGCTGAAGAACGACGTGCCGGTCGCCGAGGGGCTCGGCGACTTCGAGCTGCACGCGCCGGACGGGCCGAAGCTGATCGGCTTCCTCAAAACCATGGAATTCACCACGCTGACCCGCCGCGTCGCCGAAGCGACCGGAACCGAGATCGGCGACGTCCAGGCCGCCGCCGTCACCATCGAGCGCGCCGATACCGCGCACGGACCCGATGTCGGAGCCGGCGCGCCGCCGGCAGCACGGTCCACGCCCGCCGGCAACGACGCCGACAAGCCAGCGCCGGCCATCCGGGCAGAAGACGCGCCGCCGCAGGGCGACACCCCTTCCCTGCTCTCGGCGCTTCGCCTGGAACAGGCGGCGGCGCGCAAGATCGACACGTCGGCCTATGTCGCCATTCGCGATGCGGCGGCGCTGACGGCCTGGATCGCCGAGGCACGGGAAGCCGGTGTCCTCGCCTTCGACACCGAGGCCAGCTCGCCCGACCCGATGCAGGCCGAGTTGATCGGCCTGTCCATGGCGGTCGCGCCCGGCCGCGCCGCCTATCTGCCGCTCGTCCACAAGAGCGGCACCGGCGACTTGCTGGGCGGCGGCATGCTGGAGAACCAGATCCCCGTCCGCGAGGCATTGGCGCTGCTGAAGCCTCTCTTGCAGGACGGGTCCGTTCTCAAGATCGTGCAGGACCTGAAATACGACATCGTCGTGATGAGCCGCCACGGCATCGAGATCGGCCCATTCGACGACACGATGCTGATCTCCTATGTGCTTGATGCCGGCACGTCCGGCGGCCACGACCTGGCCGGCCTCTCGGAAAAATGGCTGGGCCACGCCCCGGCCTCCAAGAAGGAGCTTGCCGGATCGGGGAAAAGCGCCGTCGGCTTCGATCAAGTCGATATCGAGCGCGCGACCGCCTACGCCGCCGGGCAGGCCGATATCACGCTGAGGCTCTGGCAGGTGCTGAAGCCCAGGCTTGCCGCCAAGGGCCTCGTTTCCGTCTATGAGCGGCTGGAACGGCCGCTGGTGCCGGTGCTGGCGCGGATGGAGCAGCGCGGCATCTCCGTCGACCGACAGATCCTCTCCCGGCTGTCGGGCGAGCTGGCGCAGGGTGCCGCCCGCGTTGAGGAGGAGATCTACGGCATCGTCGGCGAGCGCATCAACATCGGCTCGCCGAAACAGCTCGGCGACATTTTGTTCGGCAAGATGGGCCTGCCGGGCGGCTCCAAGACCAAGACCGGCCAATGGTCGACATCGGCGCAGCTCCTGGAGGACCTTGCCGCCGAAGGCCATGAACTGCCGCGCAAGATCGTTGACTGGCGCCAGCTCACCAAACTGAAATCGACCTATACCGACGCGCTGCCTGGCTTCATCCACCCCGACACGAAGCGCGTCCACACCTCCTATGCGCTGGCGGCGACGACAACTGGACGTCTCTCGTCCTCCGACCCCAATCTGCAGAACATCCCGGTGCGTACCGCCGAGGGGCGCAAGATCAGGACCGCCTTCATTGCCGAAAAGGGCCACAAGCTGGTCTCTGCCGACTACAGCCAGATCGAATTGCGGGTGCTCGCCCATGTTGCCGAGATCCCGCAGCTGAAGCAGGCCTTCGCCGACGGCGCCGACATCCACGCCATCACGGCATCCGAGATGTTCAACGTGCCGGTCGAAGGCATGCCTTCGGAGGTGCGCCGCCGCGCCAAGGCGATCAATTTCGGCATCATCTACGGCATTTCGGCCTTCGGTCTTGCCAACCAACTATCGATCCCGCGCGAGGAGGCCGGCGCCTACATCAAGAAATATTTCGAGCGCTTCCCGGGCATCCGCGACTATATCGAGGCGACCAAGGCCTACGCCCGCGAATATGGCTATGTCGAAACCATCTTCGGCCGCCGCATCCACTATCCGGAGATAAGAGCCTCCAATCCCTCCATCCGCGCCTTCAACGAGCGCGCCTCGATAAACGCCAGGCTGCAGGGCACCGCCGCCGACATCATCCGCCGCGCCATGGTGCATATGGAGGAGGCGCTGGAGAAGGCCGGCCTGTCGGCCCGCATGCTGCTGCAGGTGCATGACGAGCTGATCTTCGAGACGGTGGAAGCCGAGGTCGAGGCGACGCTTCCCGTCGTGCGCCGTGTGATGGAGAACGCGCCGATGCCGGCGGTGTCGATGTCGGTGCCGCTGCATGTCGATGCGCGGGCCGCCGACAATTGGGACGAGGCGCATTGATGTGAACGCGTTGCTGCCGCCCTCGACAGCCACCGTCCTTTCCTTCTCGCTCGCATGCCTGCTGATCGAACTGACGCCGGGTCCGAACATGACCTATCTGGCGCTGATTTCCGCCAGCGAAGGACGCCGCGCCGGCTTTGCCACGGTGGCGGGTATCGCGTTGGGACTGGCGACCGTCGGCGCGGTCGCGGCCTTCGGCGTCGCCGAACTGATCCAGGCATCGCGGCCGTTCTACGAGGGACTTCGCTGGGCCGGGGTGCTATTCCTTCTCTACCTCGCCTGGGAGGGCTGGACCGCGGGAACGGACGTCGTATCGAGCGCCGGCGGCGCGCGCGGCAAGCATTTCATGCGCGGACTCGTCACCAATCTCTTGAACCCCAAGGCGGCGGTCTTCTACGTCGCCGTGCTGCCGACCTTCGTCGATGCCGGACGGCCGGTCCTCTCCCAGACAGTCCTGCTCAGCGCGGTCTATGTGGCGATCGCGACCGCTGTTCACGGCGTCATCGTCGCTCTGGCGGGGACGCTGGAACCGTTCCTCAACGATCCCCGCAGGGAGCGATTTGCCCGACGGCTGCTTTCAGCGCTGCTGGCGCTGGTCGCGTTCTGGTTCGCCTGGTCGACCAAGCACTGAAGCGATACGCTCCCGGGTTTGTTGAGTTTCAGGCCGAGCCGAGAACGGCGGGGTCCGAGAACCGGAGCGGAGCGTACTTGAAGTACGTGAGCACCGAAGCGCAGGAGCCCGCCATTTGCAGGCCGGCCTCGCCTGAAGAACAATAGACCCTAGGCGGCCTCGGCCCGGCACTTGGCGCAAACGCCGCGGAACTCGATCACCGCCTTCTTGGCGGCAAAGCCCGTCGAGCGCACCCATTCGTCGAGCCGGTGGTCGACATCATGGTCGGACATCTCGGTCACCTGGCCGCATGTGTCGCAAATGGCGAAGGCGGTCATCGAATGGCTGTGATCATGCGGCTCGGCGCAGGCAACGAAGGAGTTGAGGCTCTCCAGCCGGTGCACGAAACCCGACTTCACCAGCGTGTCAAGCGCGCGATAGACCTGCAGCGGCGCGCGGAAGCCACGTTCGCGCAGCTGGTCGAGCAGCATGTAGGCGCTAAGCGGTCCGCTGGCGGCCTCGAGCTTTTCGAGCACACACAACTGGTTCTTCGTCAGCACATCCCTTGCCGCCATGGTCCTGCTTCCAGTCAGCTTGCGTCGTCCGCACGCCATTTGCGCATGCAAGTGGCCTGAATTCCACTGAGATAGCGACGAACCGTCTTTTTTGCCACTGTTTCCGTCGCCATCGACGGCACCGCCTCAGTGGTTGGTCATCGCCATCGCGCAACCAGCCTTCAAAATACTGACAAAATCATCGATGAGGGTTGCGGCTGCTTGCGAATTCGATCGGGCTTGGGGGCATCCATGATCAGATTGACACGCCGGACGCTGCTTGCCGGCGCCTCCGCGCTGACGGCAGTCGGCACGCTGTCGTTTCGTGCGCTTGCCGCCCAGCGCACCTATTACGCGCTGCTGGTCGCTTGCACCGACTATCCGAACCTGCCGAAGAAGAACTGGCTGATCGGGCCGAAGAACGATGCCGGCCTGGTGCGCGACTACCTGCTGAGGAACACCCCGGCCCCGGTGAAGTTCGCGCCCGAGAACGTCACCCTGCTTGCCAAGGATGTCGACGGCGCCGCCGGCCTGCCGACGCACGCCGCGATCAAGGCGGCGCTGGCCAGCCTCGCCTCCAGGGTCAAGTGCGACGACTTCGTCTATCTGCATCTGTCCGGCCATGGCGCGCAGCAGCCCGAGGCGACCAACAGCGACGAGACCGACGGCCTCGACGAGATCTTCCTTCCCGTCGACATCGAGAAATGGGTCAACCGTGAGGCCGGCGTGCCCAACGCGCTCGTCGACAATGAGGTCGGCGCCGCGCTCGACACCATCCGCGACAAGGGCGCTTTCGTCTGGGTGGTGTTCGACTGCTGCCATTCCGGCACCGCGACACGCGCCGCCGAGGTCGACGACGAGCTGGAGCGCAAGGTCGAGTTCGCCGATCTGGTCGGCGGCAGCAAGACCGAGCGGGCGGCTGCGGTGAAGCTCTATGACGACATCACGGCGACGGCCTCGCGCGGCTTCGACGAGAACGGCCAGCGCAAGCCCGCCTTCAACCTGACGCCAACCGGCGCCGAACCGACCACGAAGGGCAAGCTGGTCGCCTTCTATGCCGCGCAGACGATCGAGACGACGCCGGAGATGCCGCTGCCCAAGGGCACCGCCGACGCGCCGCGCTTCGGTCTGTTCACCTTCACCATCCTGTCCAAGCTGGCGGAGAACCCCAACGTCACCTACCGCCAGCTCGGCCAGGCGGTGCTGCAACAATATTCGGCCGACAGCCGCACGCGGCCGACGCCGCTCTTCGAAGGCGAGCTTGACGCCCGCGTCTTCGGCACCGACAGGACCGACGCGGTGATGCAATGGCCGCTGGTCATCAAGGACGATGCGGCGACGATCGGCGCCGGGCTGCTCCAGCGCCTCGCCCCCGGCAGCAAGCTCGCCATCCTGCCATCGGCGCTGTCGCAATTGTCGGATGCGCTCGGCTATGTCGAGGTGCAGTCGGCCAGGAACCTCGAGGCTTGGGTGAAGCCGGTGGAGCTCGACGGCAAGCCGGCCCTGACGCTGGCCGCTATCCCGGCCAATGCCTATGCGCGCATCGCCGAACTCGCCGTCGACTACAAGCTCGTGGTGGCGCGCCCGGCGGCGACCGACGGCCTCGACAAGGAGACCGCGCTGGTCAACTCGGTTCTGGACGAACTGGCGGCCAGGGAGAAATCCGGATTCCACGTCGAGCTGGTCGAGCCCGGCAAGAGAGCCGACCTACGGCTGGCGGTGCTGCGCGAGAATGCGATTGCCGGCGCGGCCACCGATGCGACCGACAAGCCGGCGCTATGGTTCCTGCCGGCTTCCGGCGACGTGACGCTGAAGGACGGCGGCAGGCCGCCGCTGATCATCATCCGCCCGGATAACCGGGCAAAGCTGGCCGAGGCGGCGGCGAGGAACCTGACCACCATCTTCCGCGCCACCGGCCTCTCCAGGCTGGCCGCAGCGTCCGACTACCGGCCGGAAGAGGTCAGTGTCGAGTTCGAGATCAGGCGCCAAGGCGGCGACGCGCTGGAGCCGCTGCAGGCCTCGACCGTGCCGCGCGTCTCGCCGGGTGACGAGATGCACATCAAGGCCAGGAACGATTCCGACAAATATGTCGACATCAACGTGCTCTATGTCGGCAGCGACTATTCCATCACCCATATCGTCGCCGAGCGGCTGGCGCCCGCCAACGGCTCGCCGGATGCCGGCTTGCGGGAAGGACTGCTGGCCTTCACCGACACCAGCTTCGGTATGGAGCGGATGATCGCGGTGCTGACCGAGGCGCCGCCGCAGAGCGAGAAGGAGGACCTGAGCTTCCTGGCGCAGGACGGCGTGCCCTCGGCCACCCGCGCGGCCGGCGGCTCCGGCTTCTCCGACATGCTGACCGATATCGGCATGGCGCCCTCGACGCGCTCGGTGATGAAGCTTACCGACAGGAGCGGCCCAAAGGGCGCGGTGATGATCTTTCCGATGGAGACGGTGCCGCGCGCCTGAATGCAGGCCGCAGCAAAAGCCTGTCGCAATCGCGCAGCGGCTCTTGCGCGACGGGCTTGGTATGTGGACATTCTGGCGCGGCGCGGAAAGGATGAGGACGCTCGTGAAAACCAAGGTTCTTTGCTGGCTCGGAGCGGTCCTTCTTGCCGCGGGCCTGTCGTTCGCCCATGCCTCGGCAGAGGAGACCTGCGGCCTCTGCGCCAAGCAGATCGTGACCAATTCCGAATTGGCGAGTTGCTTTCTCGACCAGTACGACCAGATCGCCAAGACCGGCAATGAGGCCGTCGTGGTCGATCTCAGCGGCTGCGCCTCGCGCGGTGTGGTCGAGGCCCTGCCCTCGCCGAACAAGGCGCCCGCCGAGCCTGACGTGCAGTTCATGATTTCGCGTTTGCAGCTCGACTGCCTGAAGAAAAAGCTCGAGGCGCCGGGCATCGTGCTCGACCCCTCCGCCATTATCGACCTGGACAGCTGCCGATGAAAAAACCGGGGGGTAAGGTTACGCCAGCGACGGCATCTACGGAGCCGCCGGCGATCAGGAAGGCTGAGGCGCTGCCTGAGACCACGGAGGGTTTCCCGTGGCCGAGCAGCCACGAGATCAAGAAGGAATCGAACCCCTTCACCGATCGTGACTGGCGCATGCTGGCCTATGCCTGGTCGGGCCTTCTGGTGCGCCTGGTGATCATCTTCACCCTTCTGTTCTCCGTCTTCCAGTTCCTGGCCAACCAGGAGCAGAAGCGTGTCGAGCAGACCATGTCGCTGGTCGAGCTATGGGAGAGCAAGGACCTGCAGCAGGCGCAACGGGCGCTCAAGGAGCGGCTGACGGGGCTCAACGCCAAATACGACAATCTGCTCAGCGCCAATCCGACTCCCACCGAGGAGCAGGTGTTCAGGCAGCGCATCGGCATCGAGGCGATGACCACTGATGGCGGCACCATGCCGCTCGCCGATTTCAGCGATCATTTCGACCGCGTCGTCTATTTCCTCAATCGCCTCTCCATCTGCGTCGAGAGCGACCTGTGTTCACGCAAGGTGGCGGACGCCTACTTTCGCGACTACGCCGTTTCCTTCTGGAGTTACTTTGCCGGCTATATAGATAAGCAGCGCAAGGCCGGCTCAGCCAACTTTGCCACGGCGATCGAGGCCTATGTGCGCCAGGGACAGCCAGAGGCGCAGTCCAAGTAACGGCCAGTCGAGCGGCGCCCGGAAACGAAAAGGCGGCGAGAGTTCCCGCCGCCTGTTCAACGCAGCCGTTAGGCAGATTTGAGCCGGCCTATTTGTAGAGGCCGTTGATCCACTCGACATTAGCGGCGTTGAGCCTGACCGCGGTGTTCGCTTCCGGGCCCTCGGCCACGTTGACGCCGGTGATGACGCGTTGCTTCGCGGCATTGTCATAGGCGTAGACCGAGCTTCCGCTCGAGCCCGGGAACGTATCGCAGTCATATTGGAAGTAATCCGTGCCGATGTTCTCGGCGTGCACTTCGCAGCTTGCCTTCCACATCGTGCCCATCGACTTGTCGCCGGGATAACCGACGATGTTGGCGGTGAAATCGCCCAGATCCTCGTAATTGGCATAGCCCAGCCAGCCGAGATTGGTGCCAATGTCCTGCTTCAGGGTGACGATGCCGAGATCCCACGGCACGACCGAGCCGTAAAACCCCTGGTAGTTGTCGATGAAGCCCTGCAGGATATAGGCGCTCTCATAGGTGAAGGCGCCGAACGGCGCGTCGTCGGCGGTGCCGCCGTTGAGGCCCGGCACGAACAGATATTCATCGAGCCACGCGCCGTCTTCATGGCTATAGAGGCAGTGCGCCGCGGTGAGCACGGTGCGCGGCCCGATCAGCGTCGCCGAGCAGCTGCCGTATTTGCCGGTCTTGGGCGACTTGGCTTCGAGGTAGCCGATGGCCGAGAACGGATAGGTCTTGGTGTTCTTGACCTGCTCGCGATCGTCCGTGCCGAAGACCTGGCGACCGGTTTCGCCCTCAGTCAGCCCCGGATCTTCGGTGTTCTGTGGACCGGAAGCGTCGGACCCCTGCCCGTCGGCCGGCGCGTTCAGCTCCTCAATGATCAGCTCCTTCAGCGCCTCGTTCGCCTCGATCTTGATCTCCTTGCCGTCGGCGGAACGCCCCACGACGCCATAGGACTTGACCGCCGCGTCCTCGTCGGCGAGCGGCGCGGCGCGGCTGGCCTCGTCCTCGGTCAGTTTCGGCGGCGCGATCGGCTTTGCCCGCCCCGGCGTGTAGTCGCCCGATCCCCCATCGCGCATGCTTTCGCCATTGCCGGCATTCGCGGTGCCGGGGTCGGCGGCGAAGGCCGGCACCAGCCACATCGCGGTGGAAAGAAATGCGGACGCAATGATGGTGTTTGTCAGTTTTGTCACGGTGAGACTCTCCCAAAAGTCAGCAAGGACTGGATCAAGATACAGAAATATTGTCGAGATCGTGGTGGCCCCAAAACCGAGCTTTGGAACCGCCGACCAGAACATTGCTCCGCGCGGTCAGTTGAGGCCCCCGCCAAAAACATCCGCGCGATATACTGCCTAAAATATTCCAACATTGGCAACGACAAATCGCTTCCACGTAGCCCGTGGGGGGCTATAGGGTTTTGAGCGGGTTCTGCTCGCGGGCACGATTAGCAGTAGTTGCACTTCGGTATTGTGACCGGTCGCGCGCCGATCTGGGCTGCGTGGCCGATCGTTCGAAGTGCCTCGGCAGCGGATCATGCGCCGGGCCGGCCTGTTCGGGAACGTTCGTCTCAGGAGGTCATGGTGAACATCATCCATCGGTTCAGGCCGCTCGCCACAGCATTGCTGACCGGCATCGCGGCGCTCGCGACGCTCAACGCCATCCACGCTGCCGATGGGCCGGCCCGGCCGGAAGCGGCGGTCTCGCCAATGAAGCGCGTCGCGGAAGCACGGGCCAAGGCCAAGGCCGAGAACCCCGACGGTGCCGATCGCGTCTATGGCGGCAAGGAGGCCGAGAAGGGCGCTTTTCCTTTCCAGGTGGCGCTGCTGACAAGCGACAGGCTGGACGCCAGCCCGGCCTCGCAGCCGGACGCGCAATTCTGCGGGGGCAGCCTGATCGCGCCGCAATGGGTGCTGACGGCTGCGCACTGCCTCGTCGACAACGGCAGGCCGATCCCGGCCGGCGCGGTTACCGTACTCACCGGCGCCACCGATCTCGGCGAAGGCAAGCGCTACAAGGCGGTGGAGGTCATCGTCAACGAGAGCTACAG
>NZ_RZOT01000123.1:0-12183 GCF_003999085.1 Mesorhizobium sp. M4A.F.Ca.ET.090.04.2.1 | reverse complement strand
GGCCTGGACCTTGCCGGCGGCGCGATCAGGACGATCATCTGGGCCACCGGCTACCGGCCGGACTACTCCTGGCTGGAGCTGCCGGTGCTCGACCGCTGGGGCCACGTCCGTCACGACGGCGGGGTGGCCGACCATCCGGGCCTCTACCTGATGGGAATGCAGTTCCTGCGCCGCCGCAAGTCCGCGCTGATCGACGGCGCCGGCGATGACGCGCGTGATCTCAGCGACCATCTGGCGGCGTATCTCAGGTAAGGTTCGATCTGCTAGCCGACGCGGGCCCATAGCAGCAGTTGTGCAAGAGATCATCGATTCAGGGCAGCGGGATCGGCTTGTCACTGAGTGTGCGCAAGTAGGCGATCAGGTTGACCCGTTCGGTCTCGTCCGGGACGCCAGGCGTCTCCATCTTAACGCCCGGCGTGGTAAGCATAGGCCCGAAGAGATATCTGTTCAGGTCCTCGTACGTCCATAGCCCCTCCCAGCCCAGCAAGGTATCGGAGTAACGCATGTCTGCCACGGATGCCTTGTCGCGGCCGACGATGCTCCATAAGTTGGGTCCTATCTTGTTCCCTCCCTGCGGTTCGGCAGTGTGGCAACTGACACACACGCGGGCGAAGTAGGTTCGACCTTTCTCGACATCGGCAGAAGCCAATTTCATTGAGATCGGAGCCGGTGTTGGCAAGACAACCCCGTGCGACAAAAGATAGGCGGCAATTTCGGCTTGCCCCCGGCTCTTTGCGATATGGAGCGGCGTCTTGCCGCCCGTTGTCTTCGCATTCACGTCTGCGCCGGCCTCGACCAGCGCCCTCACACAATCGAGACAATCGAGAGTGACGGCGACGTGGAGGGCGGATTCGCTGTCACGGTTGGAATTTGGATCTGCATTCCGCTCCAGCAACAGATTTAACAGATCGATCTTGTCTTTCCCCACGGCCGCCATCAGCGGAGGGCCCCAAGCCGTCTGGGCGTTGACGTCCGCACCACGTTCTATGAGCAATTTTGCCGCATCGATGTGGCCCAGCATCACCGCAAGATAGAGCGGCGTGGCAGTGCCATCGCTCTCATCTATTCCGGCACCTGCATCGAGTGCCGCCGTGATCGCCGCGACATCGCCCTCCATGGCGGCGTCGTGGATGGCGGCGGCATGCGATACAATCGGAATGTGTGCAAGCACTAACAGAATGAAAAGCAAGAACCCGCGCATTAGCATCTCCCAAGGCAAGCCTGAGGATCCGGCACGATTTCGAGATTGCAAAGTCTATCTCAAAATCCCCGATCGCGACAATGGCTTCGGGTGTATGAGCCCACGGCCTAGCAGAACCAACGCCCAACACCAAAGGGACCAGGTTGGTCACCGCCGACACGCCGAATTACGTGACCT
This sequence comes from Mesorhizobium sp. M4A.F.Ca.ET.090.04.2.1, assembly GCF_003999085.1. NCBI lineage: Bacteria > Pseudomonadati > Pseudomonadota > Alphaproteobacteria > Hyphomicrobiales > Phyllobacteriaceae > Mesorhizobium > Mesorhizobium sp. M4A.F.Ca.ET.090.04.2.1. The sequence goes on along the minus strand of NZ_RZOT01000123.1, from coordinate 10,805 downwards.
GCGATCATATCCCCAAATGCAGCTTCGGCTTCCAGAAGGGGCGGAACAATTCGATCTTGGGACAGCGGTTCATCACCACTTTCAAGCCCGCCTCCTCCGCCAGCCGGGCGGCAGCATCATCCCTCACCCCGATCTGGCCCCACAGCACCTTGGCATTGATGGCGATGGCCTCCTGCGCGACCTCCAGCAGATCTTCGGAGCGGCGGAAAACCTCGACCATGTCGACGGGCCGGTCGATGGCCGCCAGCGAGGGATACACTTTAAGCCCTCGAATTTCCTCCACGCCGGAACTGGGATTGACCGGGATCATGTCGTAGCCGGTTTCGTGCAGCACCCTCAGGACACCATAGGAAAACTTGGTTTTGTCGGGGCTGGCGCCCACCATCGCGATGGTTTTGACCGATTTCAGGATCTCCTGCAGATAAGCCTCCGGATAGGGCTCATCATGGTTCATATGGGTCATTTCTTGTCGTCCAGCGGGGTCGCAATATCGGCTTTCAATTCATGCGCGGCCAGGGGGTCGAGGAACGGGTTGCGATAGAGCCTGTCGTGGCTTTCGACGCCGACCTCCAGCGTGCAGTCGCTCAGCGGGCGGGCAACGCAGAGGATGATGTAGCCATTGGCGATCTGGCGGTTGTTCAGCGCCACCTGCGCCTTCTGATCGACCTTGCCGCTGATCATCTTGGCCGCGCAGCTTATGCAGCCGCCATATTTGCAGCCATAGGGCAGGTCCACGCCCTGCTCGCGCAGGCTCTGCAAGAGCGGCTTGCGGCGATCGACCTCAAAGGCCGCGCCGCCCTGGTTGGCGAGCGTGATGGTGAAGCTGGTCATACCCAGATGTCGCTCGTGCAATCACCGCCGGGATAACGGGTTTCGTGACAGCGGCTTGGTCCATTCGGTTCCTTGCCGAAATCGACGACAAAGCGCGGATCGATTGCCATGCCGCCGTTTTCGGTATCGCAATTGACCATCAGCATGCAGCCGCCATTGGTGCGGATTTCCGGATAGAACTGGTTGTCCCAGGTCGAGAACAGTGAGGTCGTCACATAGAGCCGCTTGCCATCGAGGCTGAGCTGTATCATCTGCGGCCCGCCGGTGACTTTGACGCCATTGACCTCGGGAGCGCGGCCGAGCAGTCCGCCCATCCACACCTGCCCGGTCAGCCTGGCGTTGTGCGGGTCGGAGATGTCGTACTGGCGGATGTCGCCATGCAGCCAGTTGCACAGATAGAGGTACCTGTCGTCCATGCTGAGCAGGATGACCGAGATCACGCCGGGTATCGGGATCGGCCATTCGGGATGCGGCTCATTGTCGACGTCGACAATCTTTTCCCATTGCCAGTCGCCCGCCGCGTCCTTCCACCAATGGATGATGTTGGCGGAAAGCGCCGCGCCGACAAAACCGTGGCTGCTGTCGGGATTGTGATGGAAGCGCACTTCCAGCGGGATCAGGCCATCCTCACCAAGATAGAATGTCTGCCTTGGCTCCTTCTTCTCGAAATCCCAGAAATGGATCTCGCGGCCATATTTCAGATGACCGACCTCTTCGAGGTCGAACCCGGGCATGAAGGTGTTGGGCGCGGCCCATTCCGAGCTGACCATCACGTTGTGCCGCGGCTGGTACCAGAAATCATAGCCGAACTTGATGCCGCCCATGGAGTTTTCCCAGCGGCCGACGATCTCGAACTCCTTGCTGAGCTGCAGATAGCCGCCGGGGGCATTGCCTTGCGCGTCGCCAAGCATGGAGACGATGATATCCGAGCCGAGGCAATGCACCGTGTGCGGCGCCGAAAGATTGGTCCTGGCTTTGATCTCGGCGCCGTCGATGACCTTGAACAGGGTCGGATTGCGCGGATCGGTGCCGCAATCGACAATATGCAGATTGGACGAGCGCACACCCGGCACAATCAGGTATTTCCGCTCCATGCTGGCATCGCCATGGCACGACGAGCAGGCATTCCAGCCCGAGTGATGCAGCTCATCGCCGATGCCCGGCATTTGCAGGCGTGAAATCACCTGGCTGTAGGTCGGGCTCTGCGGGTCGACATCGATGGTGCACAGATAGTCCGGCTTCTGAATGCCCGTGCCGGTGTAGATGGCAATCGTATAAAGCAGCTTTTCGCGCGGTGCCCGCATCGCCTCGGCGGGAGAAGCATAGCCCGGTCCACAGCAATGATTGGTCATGGGCACTTCCCTCTGAACAGGTCACCGGCCGGCCCCAAAGGAGGTCAGGCTGGAATGTTAGTGCATGCTTGGCGCTGGCGCTACGGTGGTGTTCGGTGAAGCGCAGCGCGATGTCCAACCCGGCGACCCAGCACCGAGCGGCGGAACAGCGGTCGTTCTCGCGCGTTATTCCATTAGGAGTAACTAATGTGCGTTTCGTGGTCGTCCAAGAGCCGACCGACACTTGGGCCGTGTTTGACACGATCGCTGACGAGCCCGCGGGTTTCGCAAGCCAATGCCTCATTGGGTTGACGCGTGAAGAGGCTGAGTGGTTGGCGTCAAGGTGCAATCAACAAATGTCGCGAAACGTTCGGCGCGTTCAGGACACGCCGCGGAACGTTGTGCCACTGATGGCGAGTGTGAATGAAACGATTCGTCGGCAGGCCACATGATGACCGAAGAAGCGATGGCTGCTGTTTTGGCAGTCAGGAACACGGCAGCCGAGATCCTGGGTGTAGTTGACAGCGCCAACAAAACCGATGCCGCTGTCGACGTCCGCCGTCTGGGTGAGGCCGTCCAGTTCCTCGCCAACGCTCCAATCCTTGGCTACGATGTTCGCGCGGCCATGGTTTTGTACGGCGACCTCGGGACGCCAACGCTTCGCGCCAGAGATTGCGAGCAGTTGTGGGCCAAATACGGAAAGGCCCTGCTCGCGTATTGATGAGATCAGATTGGAATGACCTCATCGGCTGCTGAAACGCGCGCCGCAAACGCGCGAGCCTACTGAGACGTGTCGCCCGCGTTCGCCATTTCGTCCTTGAAGCTCACCTTTGTGCTTTTCCGCACCATGGCGGCGAGGTCCTCGGCATCCCAGTTGGTCAGCCTGATGCAGCCATGCGAGAAGGTTAAGCCGATCTTGCCGGGTTCGGGCGTGCCGTGAATGCCGTAGCTTTCAATGGAGAGATCGATCCAAACCGAGCCCACGGGATTGTTGGGGCCGGCCGCAATGGTGAACGGCCGCTTGGCCTTGACTCCCTTGAAAGCGAAGTCCGGATCGTAGTGATAGGTCGGATTGCGCACCACGCGCTTGACCTCCGCCTCGCCATTCGGCGCCGGCTTCTCGGCGCTGCCAATGGAAGCGGGGAAGACTGCGAGCCATTTGCCGGAAGGATCAAGCACGCGCACCTGGCGGGCGCCCTTGTCGACCTCGACGCCGGCAATGGCGGCGGGAGGATCCCCCCGGCCAACATCCGGCACCAGCAATTTCGTGCCGGCCTTCCTGAAGCCGATGCCAGGATTGAGCCGCCTGAGCAATTGCTCGCTGATATGGAAGCGCTCCGCCAGCCTCTCCGTGGCATTGTGATAGCCGAGCCTCGGCAGGCGGGCCATCCGCTCCATGCGGGCCGGGATATGCCTGGTAAAAGGTCCGCGCACATCCTTGCGCGTCAGCTCATAGGTCACCAGAGCCGGGCTCGCGGAGGTTGCCATCAGCCTGTCCCAGGTCTCGCGCGTGAGCTTGCCATCGGACGGCAATCCATTCGCCGTCTGAAAGGCCCTGACCGCCCTGGCGAAATTTTCTGATGCACGGCCCTCGATCAGGCCTGGCGAGAAGCGGGCGCGATCCAGAAGAATCTCTGCCTTCAGCAGGACGGGGCTGAAGCCTTTCGGTTCCTCGGCGGTGAATTGCGCCTCGTTGACGGTGGCTGGGTCCAGCTTGGCCGCCCCTGCCCCGCCGCAAGCGAGGGCAAGCGCCACAGCGACCAACAGAACGAGCCGGGGCATCGATGTCACTCCACGAAAACCTGCTTGTATTATGACGCGGCAGGGCTCTTCTGGTTCCGTTCACTCACAGCTGCAGGGCAGAACCTGACCAGATGAGGCACTCCAGCCGGCGATGAAATGGCGAGGGTCTTGCAATCTCGCGATGCGACGCCCGGCCGCCGTCCTTATCGCCCGCTCGGCGCGCCCGGCTTCATGATAATCTCGCGATGCGGATACGGAATGCTGATGCCGTTGGCCTTGAACGTGTCCCACAGCGCCAGCAGCACCTTGCCACGCACGTTGGTCAGGCCTTGCTGGGGGTCGCGGATCCAGAAGCGCAGGACGAAGTTCAGCGAGGAGTCGCCGAAGTCGGTCAGCCAGCAGACTGGCCGCCGATCGGCCTCGACCCGGCCCACGCTGATCGCCGCCTCGATCGCCAGTTCGCTGACCTTGTGCGGGTCGGCGTCGTAGGAGACGCCGAAATTCACGTCGAGCCGCACCAGGTTGTCGCTGAACGACCAGTTGATGACCCGCTGGGTGATGAAGTCCTCGTTGGGGATGAGGAACTCGCGGCCGTCGCGCGTCACCACCGAGACGAAGCGCGCCCGCAATTCGCGGATCCAGCCGAACGTGCCTTCGAGCGAGATCGTGTCGCCAGGCTTGATCGACTTGTCGAGCAGGATGATCACGCCGGAGACGAAGTTGGAGACGACCTTCTGCAGCCCGAAGGCGAGGCCGACGCCGACGGCGCCGGAAAACACCGTCAGCGCCGTCAGGTCGAGGCCGACGGCGGAAAGCGCGACGGCGCCGGCCACCAGCACGAGGCCGATCTTGGCCACCTTGCCGACGAGGACGCGGATCGACGGCGTCAGTTCCTCGGAGAGGCGGACGCGCTCGTCGATGTAATTGCCGACGACCACCGCCAGCCAGACCGTCGCGACCAGGAGCAGCGCCGCCTTCAGCACCATGAGCGCCGAAAGCCGGACCGCGCCAAGCGGGATCGCGAGGCTGTCGAGGACGGTGGCCGCGTCATCGCTGATGTGCAGGATGACAAGGGCCGCATAGATCCAGGCCAGCCAGCCCAGCGTGCGCGCGACGAGGCGGTTGCGGATGATGCGCGACAGCACCGTCGCGAACAGCCACGCCAGCGCGAGCAGGAGCGCGACCTGGATGAGATGGGTGCGGCTTGGCCAGGTGACGGCGCGCAGCAGGCTGAGCGCGGCAAACAGGAAAAGCGTAAACAGGATCCAGTCTGTGCGCCGCAGCAGGGCGATCACCACCCGCAAGAGCCCGGGATGGCCCTTGATCTGGCGTGCCTGGCCCTCCACCAGCGGCTCGACGCGCAGCGCCGCGAGCTTAGCCAGCGCGAATAGCGCGGCGATGATGCCGACCTGATAGACGAACCACGGCGTGGCGGCATAGTCGAACCATCCGCCGGCCCAGGCCAGCGACCGATCGATGGCGTCGCGAAAATCCATTTGCCACGACCACTTGGCTAAGGAACTGCAACTTGTGATCCACAATGTCGCCGGGCTTGGCAATGGTCAAGCAGAGCTTGGCTGCGTGCTCGGGGTTTGCGCGACCAGGCGTAAGCGGTCACCGAAGAGCTGGGGAACAACGGCCCGTCCATGTCCGGCGCGCTCGACCCGCCGCGCTTCGGTTGATAAGGCCCGCAGGGAAACTTTTTCGAGTCGACAGATGACGGTTGCGATCGAGATGGGCGAGACGAGCGCGGGGGCCACGGCGGCGCTCGACCTCGAGGAGCTTTTGGCGACCCGCCTTCTGGTGCAGGGCAATTCCGGCTCCGGCAAGTCGCATCTCTTGCGCCGGCTGCTCGAACAGAGCGCGCCCTGGGTGCAGCAGACCATCATCGATCCCGAGGGCGACTTCGTCTCGCTCGCCGAGCGCTTCGGCCATCTGGTGATCGATGCCGAGGAGCATACCGAGCGCGGCCTGCAGGCGGCCGGCGAGCGGGCGCGCATCCACCGCGTCTCCACCGTGCTCAACCTCGAAGGGCTCGACGCCGAGAACCAGATGCGGCGCGCCGCCGCCTTCCTCGGCGGGCTGTTCGAGGTCGCGCGCGACCACTGGTATCCGATGCTGGTGGTGGTGGACGAGGCGCAGCTCTTCGCGCCCGCGGTGGCGGGCGAGGTTTCGGACGAGGCGCGCAAGCTCTCGCTCGGCGCCATGACCAATTTGATGTGCCGCGGCCGCAAGCGCGGGCTTGCCGGCATCATCGCCACGCAGCGGCTGGCGAAGCTTGCCAAGAACGTCGCGGCGGAAGCCTCCAACTTCCTGATGGGCCGCACCTTCCTCGACATCGACATGGCGCGCGCCGCCGATCTGCTCGGCATGGAGCGGCGGCAGGCGGAAGCCTTTCGCGACCTCGAGCGCGGCCAGTTCATGGCGCTGGGTCCCGCGCTGTCGCGCCGGCCGCTCGGCCTGCGCATCGGCCCGACCGATACAAAACCGCGCAACGGCACGCCGCGCCTGATGCCGCTGCCGGAGGCCGCGTTGGAGGACGCGCGCGCGATCATCCTCGCCGCACCGTCTCGGGCGGCGGCGCTGGAGATTCGCCCCGAGCCGGCCGAGCCGGCACCGAGCGCCGAGGACCTGGCCGAGCGGCGCGAACGGATGGACCGCGTGCTCGGCGCCGTGCTGGCCGAGCCCGACGCGGGTTTTCGCGTCGTCGGCGTGCTCTATCAGGAGTTTGTCGTCCGCTGCCGCATCGAGGGGCTGGCCTCGGTCGTGCCCGACCTTGCCGAGTTCCGCCGAATGCTGACGCGGGCGCGGGCCGGCCTCGGCTCCGAAATGGCGGAGGACGATGCCTGGCGCGACGTCTCGGTGCGCGCCTCGCTGCTGCCCGAGGACATGCAGGGCGTCTTCATGATGATCGCCCGCGCGGCCAAGGAGGGCCGGCCGTGCCCGAGCGACGCGGCGATCGCGCGCGCCTATGGCTCGCACTCGCTGCGCCGCGCGCGCCGCCTGCTCACCTATATCGAGGAGCAGGGCCTGATCGTCTGCCAGCTCGACGGCACCGGCCGGCGCACGGTGACGCTGGTCGAGCTCGCCTGGGCGACGGCGCCGGGCGATCCGAATGCGGAAGAGGCGGAGCTAGGCGTTTCGTGACGAAAACAAGGCCCCTTGCGGGGCCTTGCCTTATTACCCACCGAAGCTAGCGCCCTGCCTATTTGCCCATCAGCTGCTTGGCGTTCTCGGCGGTGATTGCCGTGGTCTCCACCGTCACCGTCGGCTCCACCGAGGTCGCGCAGTCGAGCAGGATCTTCTTCGACATCTCGATCGCTTCCTTGGCGCCGGTCGGATACGTGAAGGTCGCCGCCCAGTCGCCCTTGGCGACGGCCTCGATGCCGCCGGCCGGACCGGGCAGGCCGTCGGTGCCGATGATCTTGACGTCCTTGCCGGCGCCCTTGGCGGCCAGCAGCGCGCCGGCCGCCATCATGTCGTTCGAGGCGTAGAGCACCTTGATGTCGGGATGCGCCTGCAGCATGGCGGCAAAGGCGGTCTGGGCTTTATCCGGAACCCAGTCGGCGGCCTGCTCGGCGACGACCTGGATCTTGGCGTTCTCCTTCACGCCGTCCTTGAAGCCGTTGAGGCGCTCCACCGCCGGCGTCGAGCTCGGCAGGCCTTCCAGCACCGCCGTCTCGCCACCGTCGGGCAGCAGCGTCTTTGCGGTGTATTTCCCGGCTTCGAGCGCGATCTTGTAATTGTCGCCGCCGATGAAGGCCGTGTAGTCCTTGCCCGGGTCGCCGACCGTCTTGCGGTCGAGCTCGATCACCGGAATGCCGGCATCCATGGCGCGCTTCACGGCCGGCGTCAGCGGCGCTGCTTCGAAGGGCGAGATCAGCAGGATATCAACCTTCTGGGTGATGAAGTTGTCGACCTGCGAGGTCTGCGTGTTGACGTTGCCGGCGCCGTCGGCGATCTGCAGCGTGAACTGCGGAACGTCCTTGGCCGCGGCCGTCAGTTCGTCATTGACGTGCTGGCGATAGGGTTCGGCGTTGTTGGCCTGCGAAAAGCCGATGACGAACTGACCGTCCTTGGCGCAGGCCTTGACCAGCGGCTCGGCGGCCTGTGCGCTGCCGGCGATACACAGGCCGGCGCCTGCCAGAAGCGCGGCCCGAAGGACGCGCGATCCTCTCAACGTGGTTTTCATGCTCACTCTCCTCCTCGTCTGGCCGGGGGCGGACAGACCTGTTTGGTTCAGTCTCGGGGGTATGCTTGCCGCCGGCCTCCTACCTGCCCAATCCCTCGCGGCGGCGAACGAGGGATTGGAGCACTGCCGCCAGCACGATGATCGCGGCGGTCGCGAGCAGCTGCGTGGCGGGGGTGATGTTGTTGAGCTGAAGGATGTTGGCGAGCGCGCCGAGCATGATGGTGCCGGCGACGGTGCCGACCATCGAGCCGGCGCCGCCGAACAGGCTGGTGCCGCCAATGACGACGGCGGCAATCGCCGTCAGCTCATAGCCCATGCCGTCATTGGCGCTGCCGAAGTTGAACTGGCCGGCATGCACGATGCCGGCAAGTGCGGAGGCAAAGCCGGTGATGGCATAGACCGAGATCTTCACCATCGACACCGGCACGCCGGAAATGCGCGCGGCGCGCTCGTTGCCGCCGACGGCAAAGACGTAGCGGCCGAAACGCGTGGTATTGAGCACCACCGTGGCGATCGCGGCAAAGGCGATGAAGACGATGGTCGCCACCGGCACTGTGTTGTCGAACAGCCGCTCGCCCAGCACCGCGAACACCGGCGGCGCCAGGCCCGGGCCCTCGCCATAGGAGATGTTGATGTACTGGTTGCCGGAAACGATGAGCGCCAGGCCGCGCGCCGCCTGCAGGCCGGCCAGCGTAACGATGAACGGCTCCAGCCGGAAGCGGGTGGAGATGGTGCCCTGGACGATGCCGAAGACGATACCCATGGCGAGCACGGCCAGAATGGTCGAGATCAGTCCGAAGCCGCCGGAGATCATCATCGTTGCGGTCACCACGGCGGACAGGCCGAGCACCGCGCCGACCGAGAGGTCGATGCCGGCGGTGATGATGACGAAGGTCATGCCGATGGCGATGATGCCGGTCTCGGACACGGCGCGCACGATGTTGGCGATGTTGTCGGGGTTGAGGAACAAGATCTCGCCATGGCGCCTGGGCGAGAAGATGACGCCGCCGATCGCCACCAGCACCAGGCCGATCAGGCTCTGGAAGCGCACGATGATCGCCAGCGGATCGACGCGCCTCGCCGCAGGAGCAGCGGGTACCGAAGGGCTTGAAGCTGCCGGGCTCGCCGCCACCGAAATCTTCTGGTCCGACATCAGGCCTCCCTGCCGTTTGCCGCGGCAAGCACGGTGTGCTCGTCGACGCCGCCAATGAATTCCGCCACGTTGCGCCCCTGGCGCAGCACCACGATGCGGTCGCAAAGTCCAATCAGCTCCGGCATCTCGCTGGAGGCGACCAATATGCCGAGCCCCTGCGCCGCGAGCGCTCTCAGCCGCGCATAGATTTCGCCCTTGGCGCCGACATCGACGCCGCGGGTCGGCTCGTCGAGGAGCAGCAGGCGCGGGTTGCCGAGAATTTCCTTGGCCAGCACCACCTTCTGCTGGTTGCCGCCCGACAGCGCGCCGACGGATATGTCCGGGTTCTTCGGGCGGATGTCGAACTGGCCGAACGACTGTTTGACCGCCTCGGCCTGGCGGCGCGGCGACATCAGGCCGGCCGGCGAGATGCGGCGGATCACGGACATCACGAGGTTGAGGCCGACGGCCATTCTCAGCATCAGGCCGCTGCCGCGCCGGTCGTCGGTGACGAAGGCGATGCCGGCCTTGCGCGCCGCGTCGATGGAGTCGAGTTTCACGGGCCTGCCGTCGACTGCGACCTCGCCCTGCCAGCGGCCGGCGAGACCGGTGCCGTAGAGCGCGGAAAGCAGTTCGGTGCGCCCTGCTCCCATGATGCCGGCCAGGCCGACGATCTCGCCCTCCCTGACCTCGAGCGAAATGCCGCTCGGCGGCTGCCAGCCGGCGCTTTCCCGGGCGAGCTTGAAGCTGGCATCCTTGAGGCGGAGCAACGTCTTGCCGGCGCTTCTGGCGCGCGCCGGGTAGAGTTCATCGAGCGAGCGGCCGACCAGGAGCCGCACCAGTTCGGCCTGCGGCGCGTGCGGCTCGGTGACCCCGGCGACGCGGCCGTCGCGCATCACCGTCACGCGGTCGGCGATATCAGGGACTTCCTCCAGCCGGTGCGAGATATAGACGATGCCGACGCCGGTCGCGGCGAGCTTGCGCATGATGTCAAACAGACGCTCGACCTCTCCGACGGTGAGTGCCGCCGTCGGCTCGTCCATGATCAGCACGCGGGACGCATAGGACAGCGCCTTGACGATCGCCACCACCTGGCGCTGGCCGATGGAGAAGTCGGCGACAAGGCGCGCGGGGTCGATGGCGAGTTCGATCGCTTCCAGCCGCCGCTTCGCCTCGCGGCGCATCGCCGGCACGTCGAGCAGGCCGCCCGGTCGCATCAATTCGCGCCCGAGGAAGAGGTTCGCCGCGACATCGAGCGAGGGCACGAGGTCGAGTTCCTGGAAGATGGTGGCGATGCCGGCGGCCTGCGCCTCGCGCGGGTTGTTGAAGGTGACCGGCTTGCCGTCGATCTGGATTTCGCCCTCGTCCGGCGAGTAGACGCCCGACAGAAGATTCATCAGCGTCGATTTGCCGGCGCCGTTCTCGCCGAGCAGCGCGTGGATCTCGCCCGGCTTGAGGTCGAAGTCGACGCCGCGCAGCGCCTGCACGCCGCCGAAGCGTTTTACCGCACCTGTGACCGAAAGCAGCGGCGCGCTCATGCCGGCCTCATGGGGGTTGGCCTCGCGCAGGATTGGCG
>NZ_RZOT01000122.1:0-12196 GCF_003999085.1 Mesorhizobium sp. M4A.F.Ca.ET.090.04.2.1 | reverse complement strand
GCCAGCGACTGGGTGATGTCGGAGGGACTCGCCTGCCCGTCGGTCGGCAGCCAGGAGGCGCCGACGAGGTCGCCGGTCTCCATCAGCGGCCACATCTTTTTCACCTCGTCCGGCGACAGCAATTGCATGTCCATGCCGAAGCTTTTCGCCGTCGTCGCCAGCCGCCTGAACTCGGTCCAGCGGTCGGCATTGGTGGCCAGCCTGAGGCACCCGGTCATCTTCCAGCCGGTGGCGAGCCCGGTCTCGGCCTCCAGCCCCTTGTAGAGCTCGACGGAGTATTTCAGCACGCGCGTGATCGAGGCCGACGAACGCAACTGGCCGACCAGCCCGGCCGCGTGCCAGGTCGAGCCCGAGGTCAGCTTGCCCTGCTCCAGGAGCACGACATCTGCTTTGTGGTCGCGCGCCAGATGATAGGCCGTCGAGCAACCGATGATGCCGCCGCCGATGACGACGATTCCGGCGTGGCCGGGCAGGCTCATGGGGTCAGCCTTCCGTATTTCGTTTGGTAGCTTTCCAGCGCCGTCGCCAGCCGCGTCAGGTTTTCCTCGGTGTAGGCGACGTAGTCGATGCCGGGCGCGTCAAGATAGAGCTCGGAGACCATGCTCCACATCGCCTCGCGCAGCAGCGAGGCGCACTGCATGGCGGCGTGCGAGCGGCGGATCGCGTCGTCCGGCTCCTTCATGAAATAGGCGGTGAGCAGGGCGAAGGATTCGTCGTCGCTAAGCCCGGCATTCGAGGCGGCGCCCGCAAGGTCGAACATCGCCGTGTTGAAGCCGGCATACTCGAAGTCGATCAGCCACAGACGGCTGCCGTCGTCGAGAATATTGGCCGGCAAAAGATCGTTGTGGCCGAAGACGATCGGCAGCAACTTCTGCGCCCGCTCCAGCTCGTCTGCCAGCGCCAGGTAGCGGGGCAACTCGTCGCGTTTGCGGCTGCCGCCGTCCTCCAGCGTGCGTGCATAGTCGCGGATGACGTGGAACACCCAGAACATGAACCCGGCGCCGGAAATATGGCTAGGCATTTCGCGGTGGAAGCCGCGCATCAGTGCCGCGACGCGGCCGATATTGGCGCGCACGTCATCGCCCGTATAGGTCTTGGCACCGAGATACTGCGTCACCATGATGCCCGGCTCGGAGTAGCGCACCGCCGGCGCGAAGCCCGCGGCATGCGCCGCGCGCGAGGTCATCACCTCGCGCTCGCGAAAGACGTGGTGGAACGGAAAATCCTGGCCGAAGCGCACGACATGCCGGCCGGCCCCATCCTTGACCAGATAGTTGGCGTTGCTCAGTCCTCCCGGCAGCGGCTCAATGTCGATCGTGCCGGTCCAGCAGGGCAGGGCGCGGATGCGGTCTTCAATGGTCACGGTCTATCCCTGGTTCGGCGGCGCTTCGACAAACCGCCGCAGACATCGCGCGATGGAGATTGGTAAAGCAAAATCCTCGTCGGTGCGGGACGCCAGGACCGGTATCCCGCACCGCACCGACGAGCCCCTTGGCCAGGTTTGTGACCCCGGCATCCGCCCCCGCGGATCTGAAAATTCCTTGCGCCAGGCCCATTCCGGGCTGTCTGGCCGGTCAATTGCGGTTCTGCCCCGATTTGGCAGTTCCGAGCCTGTCATGCCCTTGATCTCACGCCAGTGTTGATCGGCTGTCAATCAAAAGCTGTGACTTTTTTTGGGTGTTTTGCCCGAAAATATGAGCATTTCCTTTAAAAACGGCAGGATTGCCCTAGAATCGGTCAAAATCCTGGAAACCCATATATGATCCATTCGAAACGGCATGGCGAGATCCTGCGGCTCCTGAACGAGGAGGGCACCATTACCATCGCGAGCCTGGCCGACCGGCTGGGAGTCTCGCTGGAGACCGTTCGCCGCGATGTCAAGCCGCTCACCCATGACGGGTCGATCCTGAAGATGCATGGCGCCGTCAGCCTGTCGGCGATGGCCGGCGAGGCGCCGTTCGAGCGGCGCATGCGCGAGAATGCCGACGCCAAGCGTGCCATCGCCCGCATGGTCGCCGCCACAATCCGCGACGGCGAGTCTGTCATGCTCGACACCGGCACGACCACCTCGTTCCTCGCTCGCGAACTTTTGGGCCACCGGCGGCTTACCGTCGTCACCAATTCGTCCGACATCGCCCGCACGCTGGCCACCGTCAACGGCAACAAGGTCTACATGGCCGGCGGCGAGTTGCGCAGTGATTCCGGCGCCGCTTTCGGCGTCTCGGCCATCGACTTCGTCAGCCGCTTCTCCGTCAGCCATGCGGTGATCTCCATCGGCGCGGTCGACGCCGTCGCCGGCCTGACGGACTACGATCTGGAAGAAGCCGAATTCGCCCGCATGGTGCTGTCGCGCGGCCAGCGCTCTGTGGTGATCACCGATCAAAGCAAGTTCGGCCGCCAGGGGCTGGTCCGGGTCTGCGGCTTCGACGGCTTCTCCGAACTCGCCACCGACCGGACGCCGCCGCGCGACATCGCCGCGGCGCTCGCCGAGGCCGGCGCGCGAATCAGCGTTGCGGCCGGCGAGGACGAGAGCCGGTAAGGCCAAGACAGCGATGCTGTGGGCCGGACAGCGGCCCGCTTTCCTTCCGCGCCTCGCCAGTGTTTAGTCCCGCCATGGCCTTCACCATCCGCCAGTTGCAGTTCTTCGTCGCCGTCGCCGAGCAGGGCACCGTGTCCGGCGCCGCGCAGAACCTCTCCATCTCGCAATCCTCGGTCACCGAGGCGATCAAGGAACTGGAAAGCGACCTCGGCGTCGAACTGTTCGAGCGCCATCCGCGCGGCCTCAACATCACCCACAAGGGCCACCAGTTCCTGCGCCACGCGACCAAGATCCTCGCCGATGTGTCGGACGCCCGCCGCGCCTTCTTCGGCGACCAGCTGGTGACCGGCGGCCGCCTCCAGCTCGGCGTCACCTCGCTGGTCGCCGGCTATGTGCTGTCCGATCTTCTCGCCCGCTACCGTCGCGCCTATCCCGGTGTCGAGGTCTCGGCCATCGAGGACAATGGCGACTATCTCGAGCACCTTTTGATCGGCGGCAAGCTCGACATCGCCGTCATGGTCACCTCGAACCTGCGCGACCGCACCGCGCTGCAGTCGGAAATCCTCGAGGTCTCGGCCTATCGCCTGTGGGTGCCGCTCAGCCACAAACTCGCCAGCGCCGACATTATCGATCTCAGCGACATCGTGTCGGAGCCGCTGATCATGCTGACCGTCGACGAGATCGAGGAGAACACCGGCAAGCTGCTCGCGGCGCTCGGCGCCAGGCCGCATGTCGCCTTCCGCACCCGCTCGGTCGAGGCGGTGCGCAGCCTCGTCGCCACCGGCGCCGGCGTGGCGCTGCTGCCCGACCTCGTCTACCGGCCATGGTCGCTGGAAGGCGACCGCATCGAGTCGCGCGATATTTCCGGCGCCTTGCCGGTGGTCCAGGTCGGCATGGTCTGGCGCCGCGGCTCCAGCCTGCCGCAGGCCGCGCGCGACTTCATCGGCCTTGCCCAGTCGCAGCGCATGGTCCGCCAGCGTCCGTGACAAGCTGGCCGCCTTTATCCATCGGAAAAACCGATATCGCCTTTCTGATAAATGAATTTGCGAAACCGGGAATTTCGCAGCAACCTCCGGTTAGGGAACCAAAAGCCGCCGCTGAGTGCGGCCCCTTGGAGCGCCGCCCATTTTCCTGGTTGGTGGACGCTTCAATGTTTTGAGGGTGCGCATGATCTTATCGGAGACATGCGCCAAAATGGGAGATCGATGATGAATTCATTCCTGAAGTCGTGCACTGCATTGACGGTCGCGCTGACCTTCTCCGGCCAGGCCATCGCCCAGGTCAAGGAGCTCGGCAAGGGCGAGGGCGAGGTCAACATCGTCGCCTGGCCGGGCTATATCGAGCGCGGCGAAACCGACAAGGGTTATGACTGGGTGACCGCTTTCGAGAAGGAGAGCGGCTGCAAGGTCAACGTCAAGACCGCCAACACGTCGGACGAGATGGTCTCGTTGATGAACGAGGGCGGCTTCGACCTCGTCACCGCGTCGGGCGATGCTTCGTTGCGCCTCGTCGCCGGCAAGCGCGTGCAGCCGATCAACACCGATCTCGTCCCGAGCTGGAAGAGCGTCGACGACCGGCTGAAGGACGCCCCCTGGTTCACGGTCGACAAGGTGCACTACGGCGTTCCCTATCAATGGGGCCCGAACGTGCTGATGTACAACACCGACGTCTTCAAGGAAGCGCCCAAGAGTTGGAGTGTCGTCTTCGAGGAGATGAAGCTGCCCGACGGCAAGTCGAACAAGGGCCGCGTCCAGGCCTATGACGGTCCGATCCACATCGCCGATGCCGCCAACTACCTCATGTTCCACAAGCCGGAGCTCGGCATCAAGGATCCCTACGAGCTGACCGAGGACCAGTACAAGGCGGCGCTCGACCTGCTGCGCGTCCAGCGCACGCTGGTCGGCCGCTACTGGCACGATGCCGCGATCCAGGTCGACGACTTCCAGAACGAGGGCGTGGTCGCCTCGGGCTCGTGGCCGTACCAGGTCAACACGCTGGTCGCCGCCAAGAAGCCGGTCTCCTCGACCATTCCCGAGGAGGGCGTCACCGGCTGGGCCGACACCACCATGATGGAGGCCGACGCCGCCCATCCGAACTGCGCCTATATGTGGATCGAGCACTCGCTCTCGCCTAAGGTGCAGGGCGATGTCTCCGCCTGGTTCGGCTCGCTCCCGGTGGTGCCGGCCGCCTGCAAGGGCAACGAGCTGCTCGGCGAGGAAGGCTGCAAGACCAACGGCTACGACAATTTCGACAAGATCAAGTTCTGGAAGACGCCGGTGTCGAAATGCGCCAGCGAGAACGACCAGTGCGTGCCCTATTACCGCTGGGTGTCGGACTATATCGGCGTCATCGGCGGACGGTGAGTTCTTGCCCTCCCAGTGCGGGAGGGACGACGCGCAGCGTCGGGGTGGTTTGGCCGGGCAGGTTCCCCGCTACCACTCCGCCCGCGGCTTCCCCGCGACCTCCTCGTTGAGGGGGAGGTGAAGTGCCGTAGCATTCGCGCTGCCCGCTTGCTGGCGGCGAGAGCGATTTCGACCAAAGACAAACCGGCTAAAGACTGACAACTCATGACCTCGGCCGTATCCTTTCAAAAAGTCTCCCGCCATTTCGGCAGCGTTCGCGCCGCCGACGCCGTCGATCTCGACATCGCGCCTGGCGAGTTCTTCGCCATGCTTGGCCCGTCGGGCTCCGGCAAGACAACTTGCCTGCGCCTGATTGCCGGTTTCGAGCAGCCGACGTCGGGCTCGATCTCGATCTTCGGCGAGCGCGCTGAGGGCGTTCCACCCTATCGGCGCAACGTCAACACCGTCTTCCAGGACTATGCGCTGTTTCCGCATCTCAACGTGCTCGACAACGTCGCCTACGGGCTGATGGTCAAGGGCGTCGGCAAGCCGCAACGGCACAGGGCGGCGGAAGAGGCGCTGTCGCTGGTCAGGCTTCCGGGCTACGGCGGCCGCCGTCCAGGCCAACTCTCCGGCGGCCAGCGCCAGCGCGTTGCGCTCGCCCGCGCGCTCGTCAACCAGCCCAAGGTGCTGCTGCTCGACGAGCCGCTCGGCGCGCTCGACCTCAAGCTGCGCGAGAACATGCAGGAGGAATTGAAGTCGCTGCAGAAAGTGCTCGGCATCACCTTCGTCTTCGTCACCCACGATCAGGGCGAGGCGCTGTCGATGGCCGATCGGGTCGCCGTGTTCAACGACGGCAAGATCATGCAGATCGGCACCCCGGAAGACATCTACCAGCGCCCGAAGACGCGCTTCGTCGCTGATTTCGTAGGCTCCTCCAACGTGCTGCCGCCGGATTTCGTCCAGCGCTATTCCGGCCAGCGTCGCTGGGGCAGTCTGCGCCCCGAATCCATCCGTATCGCGCGCGAGGCGAGCGGCGACGGCGTTGCCGCCCGCCTGGTCTCGACCAACTATCTCGGCGCGACCACCAGGCTGGCGCTCGATGCCGACGGCTTGCGGCTGCACGCCGTGGTGCCCGCGGGCGTCGCGCTGCCGGTGGAAGGTGAAGCCGTCATGCTCACCTTCAACCGCGATCAACTGCACTTGATGGATGAGCCGGCATGAGCATCGAGGCGACGATACAGTCGAAGGTTGCCCCCGCCATCCTGCCGGGCAGCGGCGGGCCGCGCGGCGCGCTGTCCGACCTCTTCTGGCGCCGGCCGAAGCTGTTGCTGCTGCTCATGCTGCTGCCGCCAGTGCTGTGGCTCGGCATCGTCTACGTCGGCTCGCTGTTCGCCCTGCTGGCGCAAAGTTTTTTCTCCATCGACGAGTTCTCCGGCCTCATCAACCGCGAGTTCACGCTGAAGACCTATGGCGACCTGTTCCAGGCCGCCAATCTCGACATCATCCTGCGCACGGTGACGATGGCGGCCCTCGTCACGCTCGCCTCGGCGATCATCGCCTTCCCCATCGCCTACTATGCGGCGCGCTATGCGCGCGGCCGCTGGAAGGCGCTGTTCTATCTTGGCGTCATGCTGCCGCTGTGGTCGAGCTACCTGGTCAAGGTCTATGCCTGGAAGCTCATCCTCGCCAAGGAAGGCATCCTCACCTGGCTGCTCGGCAAGCTGAACCTGTTGTGGCTGCTCGACGCCTGGCTGGCGCTGCCCGTCGTCGGCGGCAATTCGCTGTCGGTCTCCTTTACGGGCACCTTCATCGCCTTCGTCTATGTCTGGCTGCCGTTCATGATCCTGCCCGTCCAGGCGGCGCTCGAGCGCGTGCCGGGCAATCTGGTCGAGGCCTCGTCCGACCTCGGCGCCTCGCCCGGCCAGACCTTCCGCAACGTGCTGTTCCCGCTGGCGCTGCCCGGCATCGTCGCCGGCTCGATCTTCACCTTCTCGCTGACACTGGGCGACTACATCATCCCGCAGATCATCGGCACCTCGCGCCTGTTCATCGGCCAGGCCGTCTATTCGCAACAGGGCACGGCCGGCAACATCCCGCTCGCCGCCGCCTTCACCGTGGTGCCCATCGTCATCATGGGCTTCTACCTCTGGGGCGCCAAGCGCATGGGGGCCTTCGATGCGCTCTGACGGCTCGCCTTCCGCCCCGCTCGGCCTGAAGATCGCCGCCGCCTTCGGCCTGCTCTTCCTGCACCTGCCGATCCTGCTGATCTTCGTCTATGCCTTCACGACCGAGGAGAAGAGCTTCGTCTGGCCGCCGCCGGGGCTGACCACGCAATGGTTCGCCGTCACCTGGAACCGGCCGGATGTGTGGGAGGCGCTGTCGCTGTCGATCCGCGTCGCCGCCATCTCGACGGCGATCGCGCTGGTGCTGGGCACGCTCTGCGCCGCCGCCGTCTCGCGCACGCGCTTCTTCGGCCGCGAGACCATCTCTTTGCTGGTCATCCTGCCGATCGCGCTGCCCGGCATCATCACCGGCATCGCGCTGCGCTCGGCCTTCGCGCTGGCCGACATCCCGTTCTCGTTCTGGACGATCGTGCTCGGCCACGCCACCTTCTGCGTGGTCGTCGTCTATAACAATGCCGTCGCGCGCTTCCGCCGCACCTCCGGCTCCATGATCGAGGCCTCGATGGACCTCGGCGCCGACGGCTTTCAGACCTTCAGGCATGTCGTGCTGCCCAACATCGCCACCGCGCTGCTTGCCGGCGGCATGCTCGCCTTCGCGCTGTCCTTCGACGAGGTCATCGTCACCACCTTCACCGCCGGCCAGCAGCAGACCGTGCCGATCTGGATGCTTGAGGAACTGATCCGCCCGCGCCAGCGCCCGGTCACCAATGTCGTGGCCATGGTCGTGGTTCTGGTGACGCTGCTGCCGATCCTCCTTGCCTATTACCTGACCCGCGACGGCGACCAGATCGCTGGTTCGGGCAAATGAAGAACAGCGAATAGGGAATAGCCAATAGCGAATAAGGGAAAAGTCGACCGCCAACCCTATTCGCTACTCGCTATTCGCTACTCGCTCCTGATCAAGGAGAAATCTTATGGACACCCAGATGCTGATCGGCTCGACCTTCGAGAAGGGCGCCGAGACCGAGGAGCCGATCCTCAATCCGAAGAACGGGGCGACCATTCTCAACCTGCCAGAAGCCAGCCCGGCGCAGATCGAGGCGGCTGTCAGTGCCGCCGAGCAGGCGTTCGTCAGTTGGTCGCGCACCACGCCGGCGCAGCGCTCCGGCTACCTCTTGAGGATTGCCGACCGCATTGAGGCCGAGGCGAAGGAATTTGCAGCACTGGAGGCGCTGAACTGCGGCAAGCCGATCAACGCCGTGCTCAATGACGAGATCCCGGCGATCGTCGACTGCTACCGCTTCTTTGCCGGTGCCGTCCGCTCCATGCCCGGCCAGGTCGCCGGCGAATACCTGCCCGGTCACACCTCGATGGTCAGGCGCGACCCGATCGGCGTCGTCGCCTCCATCGCGCCATGGAACTACCCGCTAATGATGATGGCCTGGAAGCTGGCGCCGGCGATCGGCGGCGGCAACACCGTCGTCTTCAAGCCGTCCGAGCAGACGCCGCTGACGGCGCTGAAGCTGGCCAGGATTCTCGCCGAGATCCTGCCGGAAGGCGTGGTCAACGTCGTGCTCGGCCGCGGCGAAAGTGTCGGCAACACACTGATCAACCATGCCAAGGTCAACATGATCTCGATCACCGGCGACGTCGCCACCGGCAAGAAGGTGCTGCAGGCGGCCGCCAAGTCGGTCAAGCGCACGCATCTGGAACTCGGCGGCAAGGCGCCTGTCATCGTCTTCGACGACGCCGATCTCGGCGCGGTCGTCAACGGCCTGCGCGCCTTCGGCTATTATAATGCCGGCCAGGACTGCACAGCCGCCTGCCGCATCTACGCCGGCAAGAAGGTCTACGAAAGACTGGTCGCCGATCTCTCCTCAGCCGTCTCGACCATCAGGTACAACCGCCCGGACGATACCGAAAACGAGATCGGCCCGCTGATTTCGCGCCGCCAGCGCGACCGCGTGTCGAGCTTCGTCGAGCGCGCCTCGGAGCTGAAGCACATCGAGATCACCACAGGCGGCAAGCCGGGCGAGGGCTCGGGTTTCTACTACCAGCCGACGGTCGTCGCCGGCGCGCTGCAGGAGGACGAGATCGTGCGCCGCGAGGTGTTCGGCCCGGTCGTCTCGATCACCCGCTTCTCGGAAGTCGACGAAGCGGTAAACTGGGCCAATGACAGCGACTACGGCCTTGCCTCGTCGGTGTGGACCAAGGATGTCTCGCGCGCCATGGCGACCGCCGCCCGCCTGCAATATGGCTGCACCTGGATCAACACCCACTTCATGCTGACCAACGAGATGCCGCATGGTGGGCTGAAGCAGTCCGGCTACGGCAAGGACATGTCGCTCTACGCGTTGGAGGACTACACCGCCGTCCGCCATGTGATGGTGGCGTATGGCTAGCGCCTAACCTCAGAAGCGTTCGGAAGTAAGGATGGAGGGGCTTTCCGCCATCCTTAAAGTATTCACCTCACCGGTTGCTGTCTGTTAATCCTGTTGCACTGTCGCCACATGGCGACAGACGGCAGATTTACTGAATATTCAACCTGTGCGAGCAGCTTTGCCAGCGGGAAACCGCACAGCGGGGGGTTCGCGCATGACCGTCTCGAAGATCAAGCTGACAATGATCGGCGGCTTCTGCCTGCTGGTTGCCTTCTTCTGTGCCAGGGACATCATCGCCAAGAGCGGCTGGCCGCAAGTGCCGGCCGAGATCACGGCGGTCACGGTCGAATGCCTGATGGAATCGACCCAGCACAGGATCGTCTACAAGACGGTCAGCAGGGCCTCGATCCCATGCGAATTGGTTGAAGCATTCAAGTCGGTCCATGCCGACAAGGAATGGACGGTGAAACAGAAATTCACCGGCACCTTGCGCGTCGGCGCCGGCGCGGACGCCGTCGAGGCGACCATGGACTTGAACAAGAGCGGGGGGCGTGAGCCGCAGGTAGGCGACAAGCTCGTGGTTGTTCAGAATCCGGCGAAGGCGACCCAGGTCGAACGGGCCGGCATGACCGGCACGCGTGTCATGCTGGCCGTTGGTGCGGCGGCGCTCGGCGCCCTGCTCTTGTTCCTCGCGTTCAGGCGCCCGCGTCCGTCGTCCGCGAATGTGGCGGCCGCAGGCTTGCCGGGAGACAACGCCTCCGAGCGCGCGCGCCAGGCGGACGCCATGATCGCTGCGGCATTGGCCAAACAGGCTACCTTGAACAATCAGGGCCCGGCAGGCCGCCAGGCGGCCGCAGGGCTGGCGCGGGAAGCACGTCTTTCGGGTCAGCGCACGAGTTTCGGCCGCAAGAGCTAACCGACGCCTGTCGCCCAAAAACCGTGAGCGGCTCTGGGCGACAGGCATCTAATTGGGGGCCAGCGCGGCTACTCGACGATCCGGAAGATCTGCCAGACATTGGTGCCCGATACGACAAAGGGCTCCATCGCCTTGCCCCATTTGGCATGCGCCTCGATCTTGCCGAGCTTGGCGAAGAATGCCTCCAGCTGGGCCAGGCTTTCGACCTCGTGGTGCGACTCGATCCGCGATTCATGCGCACCGATCGATCCGGTCATGATCTG
The DNA here is from genome assembly GCF_003999085.1 of Mesorhizobium sp. M4A.F.Ca.ET.090.04.2.1. Classification (NCBI taxonomy): domain Bacteria; kingdom Pseudomonadati; phylum Pseudomonadota; class Alphaproteobacteria; order Hyphomicrobiales; family Phyllobacteriaceae; genus Mesorhizobium; species Mesorhizobium sp. M4A.F.Ca.ET.090.04.2.1. The sequence continues at coordinate 1,629 of NZ_RZOT01000122.1, read as the reverse complement.
GAACTTCAAATCGGCGATGCCGACCTGCGATCCGACCTCGCGCTCCCATTGCCGCATCATGTCGAGCACGGTCTGCTTGTGACCGAACTTGGCGTCGATCTGCCATCTGGCGCTGAACATCGTCGTTCTCCTCCGAGGTTGCGGCCCGAGCATGATCGGGTTCGGAAAGGATCATGCTCCGACACTGGAATGGAGCCCCTCCCGCTTCGATCGGGATGGACAGGCTCCGCTGTTGAATTATCCGCAGTTCACCTACTCGTCCCAGGCCTGCACGACGGTCTGCCTCGCGATCCGGCCGTTCTTCAGCTCCAGCATCGCCGCGCAGAACACCTTGGTGCCGTCCGGATAGGCGCAGGCCTGGGTGAAGGCGAGGTTGGCGCCATCGGCGATGGTGGTGTCGACCTTATGGGTCATCGCCCGGCTGCAGATGTCGTCCCAGAAGGTGGTGATCGCCGCGCGGCCGCGGATTTCGCGCGGCTTGCTCGGCGGATTGTTGCGGTCGATCACCCGCACCAGCGCGTCGTCGGTGTAGAAGCTCGCCAGCAGCTTGCCGTCGCGGCCTTCGATTGCCTTCTTGATCGCAGCGCCGTCCACCAGTTGAGTTTTGGTCAGCATTTTCTCCTCCATGGCCCGCCGTCAGGCGGGACGTTCGATTGATCGGAGCGCTGCCCGGCACCAGCGCCGGGCAGGCGCATTTCCTCATTGCGACTTCGCCTTGACGGCGGCGAACAGGTCGTCGGTCTGCTTCTTGAAGGAGGCGAGATCGACCTGGCTGCCGTTGAGGATCGTCGACCAGTGGCGCACGATGGCCGCCATCGCGATCGCCTCCTTGATCTCCTCGTCGGTCGCGCCGTTGAGCTTGGCCGCCTCGGTGTGGAAGTAGATCAAGTACTGGCACGGAATCTGCGAGGCCACCGCAAGGCCCATCAGTTCCTTGGTCTTGCCGTCGAGCGCGGTGTTGGGATTGAGCTGCACGCCCTTGATCTCGGCCCAGGCGCCGGCAACCGCCACATCGGGCAGCGTCTTGAACATGTCGGGCACTGAACCGAGCGTCGCCTGGATGTCCTTGTAGGCAGCGGTGGCCGAGGCGTCTTCGGCTTTGGCGGGAGCAAGAGTGAAGACCGCGCCGATGCCTGCCGCGATCACCAGCGATTTGAATGTCCGGTTCGACTTCTCCATCTCATCTTCCATTGGCAGGTGCTTCGCGGCGAAATCCGCCTGTCCTGCATGGAGAAAATCCTAGCGCTCTGCCGCGCCGAGCCGCTTCGCCCAAAAGCGCCATGGCTCTCATGGCCCGTCCGGGCCAGTGTGCCTGGCCGAAAACGCCGCCGCCGCCGCCCGCGACGGCAGGTCGAGCTTGAGCAGGATGTTGGCGACGTGACGCTTGACCGTGTGTTCGCTGAGGCTGAGCTCTGCGGCGATCGCGGCGTTGCTTTTGCCGTCGGCGATCAGGTTCACCACCTCGCTTTCCCGCGCCGTCAGCGTCGCCGGCTCCGCTGGCCTGGCCTTCGGCCGGCAGGCCGGTTCCAGATGCTGTTCCGAGGTCGCCTGCACCACCGGCAGCGGCTCGTCCAGCTCGTCGAGGCTGATGCGGCCGGCCTCAGTGAAATGCAGGCCCGAGCCCACGGT
>NZ_RZOT01000121.1:0-12208 GCF_003999085.1 Mesorhizobium sp. M4A.F.Ca.ET.090.04.2.1 | reverse complement strand
CTCCTGGAGTTGGTCGGCATGGACCCTTGGACTTCCCTCGATATCAGCGCCGCAGCCCTGAAACGGGCGCAAAAGCTTCGCGAGGAAAATGACCGTGTCCGAGAGCAGGCGGCGGCGGAACTGGCCAGGGCTCGCGAACTGATTGCCGATATTGCCGACCTTCTGGACGCTCGCGGCCTGGGGCATCGGTGAACCGCGTGGGAAGTCACCGAGGCAGACACCCACAGCCCGGCTCGCTTTATCGAGGTGACACAGGATTTAGCGGCCGGGCCGTGTCCCAGAAGCTGGGCTCCAAGGGGCACGCTAAGAATGCAGTCTTTTGTTAGCACGCACAACAGGGCCAAAGGTCCATTAGCATCCGCTTGACGAAGCAGCCGACCGGCCCCAGACTCCATGCATGGTGAATCCAGCGCAAATCACGGTGAACGGGTCGATGGCAACCAAATACCTCGATCATCGGTTGGAATGCCCCTACTGCCTCACCATCCGGCTGAGAATTCCCGATGACGCTCGTCCCGAGACGCCGATTTCTTGCGACGATTGTGGAGAGTATCTTGGCACTTGGGATGAGCTCCAAACCGACTTTGAGAAGCAAGGCGGTCATAACGGTGTGTTTCGTCTCGAAAAGGGCCGCATCCAGCGGATCCGCTAGTGCCGGCGGCAACCCTCTAATGCCGCCGTTTCAGGAACCTAGCCTCGCGAAGCAGCGAATTCCAATCGGTTCCAACCAGCTCGATCAGCTGCTTGGCCTCTTCCTCCCCGATGCCAGTCTCCCTCGTAAGTCGCTCTGCCAGCAGCTTTAGCTGGCCTTTGCGCTCCTCCCCATTTTCGATTGCCGGGCACATAGCGATCCTCCAATGAAGAGGAACCGCTGAAGTTGGCTTTTGTTTCGAGCCAAGGTTTTGGAACAGTCCCCGCTCGCTTAATCTAGGCGGGGCACCGCGCACTCTTCCGTCGGAGACGTTAGGTCGACATCTCTTCGATGACCGCATCGAGCGAGGCGATATCTTCCAGCGCGGCTATTTCGAGCGGATCAGCGCTCTGTGCTGGCGTGCGTATCTCAGGAACGCCATCAGGCCCTATTGGCGCGTGGCTCATCACAAGGGTGTCGCGATACTGCTTGAGCAAGTCGAGCGCTCTGTCGATGGTTCTCTGGTCCATCGTGGGAATTTAGCATATACGCCGAAACTGGCGAGCGTAATTTGGCGAGAACCGAATACCCCCGGCTGAAAGAGCCCGCCTGCCATGGGTGCCAGACGGGCCCTTTATCGGGCCGGCGGAACAGCATTTCCAGTGTGGGCCTGGCTGGTTCACCCACCCGACGCGACGCGCGATGGATGCAGACGCGCGCCGTCTAATTGATCAACTTTCCCCTGAGCCTGATGTTCCATTAGCAACTGCTTGACGAAGCCCGTGGCCGCCCCAGGGAGGAGATTACTCCCGCTATCGCCGGTCGCCGACCCTTAAGGGCGCCTGTTTCAAAATGCGAAAATTGCGGGCGGGACGTTCGCGAAAGCATACGCTAATATTATAGGACGAATCGTCAACTTGGGAGGCGCGTCATGGATTCGCCAAGGAAGCTGGAGAACTTGCGCTTTGTTGCATCCCTACTGGGCGTAATCCGCCATCGGATGCATGAGGATGGTGAAGATCTGCTGACGTACCTAATAGACATTGCGTATCTGGAGGCTAGTGATCGGCTGAAACAGAAAAGCCCGCCGGCCGAAGCCAGCGGGCAATGAACGACCGCAGAGCCCGCCACCGGTCTTCGATCCATTGGATATTGCGCTCGGCTCTGGTGTCCATCGGTTAAGCCCAGCTCGAGGCGACAAGCGCTTCGAAGCCTGCCGACGACGAGCATCCAACCGTATAGGCGGACGTGGCTGATAGGCCCGACGCATGGCCTGCGGCTGCGCGCATATTGGTCCCGCCGCTACCGTGCAGGCGATCATCGTCTGCGGTCACGCCGGACAAGGTGAAGGCACCGGTAGACGGTTCAACGCCGCCAAATGCACCGATGATGACGCCGGATGCCGAGACGTCGAGGGTCGTTACCGACGGATCGTTGCCTGTCGTCGTAAGCGTCTCCGTTGGCGTGGCCGATGCCAGGCCGGTGATCGAGTAGACGTTGATCAGTCCGGCCGGCAGCAGGCTGCTCCATGTTACGACGATATCAACGGTGGTGCCGGTGGCGACCACGCCCGACATAATGCCAACCTGAACGCCTTCATTGACACCATCGTTGATGCCAGTCTGACCGTGAATCGTCCCACCCGAGCCATTGAACGTGACGGCTGAAAATGTTCGTTGCGCAGCCGCGGCGCGTACGATGTGGCCCGTCACGACGACAAGCCTGCCGGCAGCGGCGACGCCAATTGAAACATCGTTCTGGGTTATCGAATTGACCGAGCCCGCCGTCGTGAATGTACCCCGGTGAGTGACGACAGGTCCGGAGGGTGGCGCCGTGACACGACGCACGCCGAAGCCATTTAGATGAGTAAGCATGAACATTCGAAATTCCTTTTTTGAAATCAGCGCATATTCAGGCCGCCATGTCCGCCACATCCCCAGTCGGCGCCAGCGTTGCATCAATGGCAAAGGCGCCATCGGTGAATGCGCGCTTGAAAATGATCTTGCCGGCGCGCTCAAAGATGGCGATCGAGTACGGTTCGCAGATTGACTTGGCGATATCCCGCACGCCGTTGGTGACGTCGATCACGGCGCCGTCAATAACGTCGTCAACATTGATGACTTCGATCTCGTCCGACGAAAAGCCACCAGCCTCCATGAGGGCGACGAGAAAGTCTTCTAGTTGGCGCTGCGTGCCGTCATCGGACGTAATGCGCATGCGCTGAGGAACGCCGGCATTGTTGACGGTAAGAACTAGATCCTGCTCGCCATCATAGAAGGAGATGTTTGGCGACGCGACCGCACCAGAAACAGAGCGAGTTGCGCCATTGCTGAGGTTTGTAAAATACGAAACGCCACCAACCGTGTAGTAAAATTCATTTACAAGGCGGTGTTGATCCGGGTCTCCGATGGGTCGCGAACCGACCGCTCCGACCTGATATGGAACGCTCGCGCTGAACTCGACGGCGCCAGTAGTGCCGTTGACGCGCTTCACCGTGGCGGCGTCGGTCCAGACGACAAGGTCGCCATCATCGTAAACGGCATAGCGAAGGTCGTCCGTGAACGTCGCCACGACGGTCGAACTCTTGAACGTACCAAGCGACGTAAGCGTGACCTTGACCAGATCGGCGTCGGCGCAAAACCAGAAGTCGAGTTCGCTGCCGCGAACCTCGCCAGGGGTCACGCACTGGATGCTGGAGTAACCGCCAAAGCTGGCGATCGACTGATAAGAGCGCTCAATCGTGGACGCGGTCACGTAGAACGCGAATATCTGCTCGTTGTCGGCAAAGCCGACCAGAACCGCGCCGGTGTTGGTTTCGGATAGGCAGGTGCCCAAGGCTATACCAGAGGTCGCCGCCGAACCGGATTCAGCCAGAATTGACCCCGATAGCGGATCGAGCAAAACACCGTGCGCATCACCAACACCGGTAAACGCCGCGAGATATACCTCTCGATCTAGGCTCCTGACGTAGCGGAAACCAACGAAATAATTTGCGATGATTGGATTGGAGACACTGAAATATTCGGCCGTAGCACCGATGGAGAAGCGACGGAGCGCGCGGGGACTCTGGGTGAAGCCATAAAGAATGCCGTTGTCCCAATCGGGATCCATTCGGCTAACAAAGCCCGACGCCAGCGTCGTGAAAGTGTCGTAATCGTGCGTCGTGGAGCCATCTTGAATCCACTCAGCCTCGAAGACAGGCGGCGCGCCGTAGCCAACGATGTCGAAGTCCACTACGACAACATCGAGATACCCGCGGTGCGCAGAAACGAAGTCCGCGCCTTCCTCCCTGACCATCGCCGGGTCGCGCGGCTGATCGCCGCGACCGTCATAGGCGGTGAACTTCAGGCCCTTCTGGCGATAGCCAACGCTGCCGTCATAGACCAACTTGCCGTTGGCATAGAGCTTGCGCATGGTCCACGTTGAATCCGGCACCAGCGGACGCGCAAAGCGCAGCCTGGCCGTCAGCTTCGACGTGGTGGTCGTAACCGTGTCCCAAAACTCGATGTGGGTCGAAGTAACGGTCAGAATAGGCGCGCACCAGATATAGGCGGCCGGAAGCCTGCACTTGCCGTACACAACCGGGATGGTCTGGCCGTAGGCAGACGTAGGTAGTGTGGTCTGGATTTCGGGGACTTCTGGAACGGTCGGTGCGGTTGGTGTTTCCCAGCCGCCCCAACTACCGCGGCCAGGGCGACGTGGCAATCCTCCCATTTTATTGTCCTGCTCCGATGAGGGCATAGTGGGGCGTTCGCGCCAAGGCGCGTTGGGTGATGGTCATTGGGAATATCCTTGGAAGGTTTAGGCGGCCAAGCGCGCATGGGCTGCGCGGAAGCGAGCTTGGTGGTCGCTATTCTGTGGAAAGCGGGTACATCGAACGCAATCCCGCCGCCCGGCACATGAATCAGCTATCAGTAGTGGTGGTTGCCGGCGGCAACCTGTGAGTTGAGCGGTCACCCGACCGTACTCTCGCGAAGGGCGGCCAAGCACTTAAGCTTGGCTGGAGTGGCGGGCTTACCCCCGTTTCAACAAGCAGGAAGGCGTCAACAATGAGAATGTTGAGGTCAAGAGTCGTTAGTGTGCGGGCCTATTTCCGCTTCCGGCTTGGACGTCTTGAGCATGTGTGTGCTCACTTTCGTTCCTTGCCGCGCCAATTGGCGTTCGACTTTCAAGTTCGGCCTCGTAACCTGAACCGGCCGCCGGCAATCACCAAATGCTGAAAATAGGGGTAAAGCCAACATGTCAGCCAAAGACGTAGCCGATTGGATGGTTGCGGAGAGCAAGAAAGCCTATTGGCTCTACCAAGAGACAGTCGTTTACAATATACAGAGACTGTTCGGTGCGGAATATGTTTATCTAAACCAAAATGGAAACCTTGCGATATCCAAAGCTGTTCTGAAAGAATTTAGAAAACTCACCGAAGATACGCTTGTGTGGGAGCGCGGGGAACGCGCCTGGCGACCGAGGAAGCCGCACGAAACAAAGCGCCAGGTTGACGACTAATGCCACGCGATAACTTCCCACGTGATGTAATCGACCGCCTTGCTAGGCGAGCCGGCATGAAGTGCTCTAATCCAGATTGCCGGTTGCCCACAGCCGGCCCGGACGCTGGTGAGGGCACGACAAACACTGGCGTCGCTGCACATATCGCGGCGGCTTCGCCAGGAGGTGCCAGGTTCGACGAGGCAATGACACCTGAGCAGCGATCCGCTATCGCCAATGGGATCTGGCTTTGCCAAACCCACGCGAAGCTTATTGACGATGACGAACTGACCTACTCGCCAGCAGTCCTACAGGAATGGAAGTCGATCGCTGAGGCTGCGGCGAAGGTTGAAGCCGCAGGGTTCGTCGTTGGTCGCCGAAGGTCGTTTTCCGATCTAGAAAAGAAGGTGCCGAAGCTCATTGCCGAAATGCGTCAAGACGTTAAGAAGCATCCGTTGGTGCGCGAGATCGTCATACTTTCTAAGAAACGGATGTACAACAATGTGGGAAAGGACAAAGTGGTCTTCATGTACTTCCTGCAGGATCACGATGATTTGGGAGGTGCTATTGACGTTTTGTCGAACTATGGCGCGATATTCGACGTAACGGTCGGCCAGATTCCTCGCTATAAACTCAACGAGGATTTTGTCGAATATCTCGCTGGTCCAACTTAGACGGCTTCAAGGCTATGTGCGACCTCGCGTCCACGGCCAGAATATTCTGTAGCTATCCAGAACGAAACATCCTGGCCACCACGGATGGAGCCGACAGGCCCGGCCACCTTCAGGCGCGTGCCGTCTGCAAAAACTATTTCCGGCTCTGATGCGGCGATAAATTTCCCTCGTTCGCGTGGTCTCATTTAGTCATCTTCCCCTTGGGGCCGCATCGATGCAGCACTTCATAAATATACGGCTCGCGCTGGTCTGCCGGGTGATTGTAGAACGGCGATCGAGGATTGCTCCACTCAGCTTCGATGTCTTCGCGGTAGTCCACCCAAAGCTGTAGCAATGTGGCATCTTGAATCTGGCCCGGTCGCGGCGAAGGTTCGAAACCATAGTCCTCAAGGTCATCGAAGAAATCGTAGCCGGAGCTCAGCCACAAATCGACGCTCATCAGCGGCACCTCGACACGCCGAGCGCGCCGTTTCTTCAGCCGGCGCACCATCAGCGATACTCACGGGTGCGAGGTGGCCTACTGTCCGCTGGCTCATCGACGTCTAACGCGAGCTCGCGGATCAGCCTGGCGAAGGCGATCCGGGCATTCTGAAGGATCCCGCATTCCGGTCTTTCTTTCGGCTGGCCGAATCGATCTGTGAATGTCTGGCCGTCCATGTCAAGCACCTCGCGCGCCGTCTGCGCTTGATCGTATGCCTCAGCTGCGAGCGTCAACAGTCTGACGTGGTGGGCATCGAGGGCGTAATCTTCGCAAACGCTTTTGAACCACTTCTTGGTCGCTTGCCGCAGATGCGGCGGCGGTTTTGGCGCGGTTACGCCATCTTTCATCGAGTTATTTCCTTGATTTCGAGCCGCAAAGCCTTGGATGGCAAGGCGATGGCCAAATATTTTTTCAACCGGTCCTCTGCCAATGCGTACGCTTGGGACCACGCCGGTCCTAGGGGCGAAGGCCCCTAGAGATCGAGAGGGGCCTACCCAACCCCCCATTATAGCATAGGGTGGGTGGCCGTCAAGTGAAATCGACGCAATATTCTTGCGTTTTGCAATATCGGTCGATTTATTTGATCGGATCGACTTTGGCACCTGAAGTATCCTCAAGCATCGCGTCAGTCACAGCGGCCAGCCGCTACCAGATCAACTTCCCAACGCATCCCAGTTTACTTTCTTCCCGAACGTCGTAGCGGCCAACGGCGTCGGATCGGTGCCGCCTGTATTCTTCCAGGTCTTCAGATAGAAGCTACCAGCCGGGGGAGATCCAGCCTGATCGCCGATCGACGCGGTGACCATGAACGGATCGTCGGTTGGGTCACTATCAAGCGTGGCGACTACGCTGGTAAGAAGGGGGAGGCCGGTAGCGATCGTATCTACAGCGGCGACGGTCGTAGCCTGGCCGCGTGCCGTGCGAACTGCAGTAGCGAGCGCTGGCGTCTTATCGACGTCGGCCACCGTCAACTTGCCGCCGGCAAGGATGTCGAGCACAGCGCCGATGTTCCACAGGCTGCCGCCGCGGGTTGGGTAGTTTGTGTTGGCTGCATAGTTTGGATCGTGGGCCATCGTGGCCTCCTTAGTATTGGCGCCGAGGCGCCCCATTGGTCGAGTGTGTTGGGTGGGAAGCCGATGGCCTACTGCCAATCGCGGCTATGATGCGCGACGCCTGCTGGCGCCGGGACCGGAGCCTAAGTCGGTGTCGGCCCGGTCTTTTCGCTCAGAAGCGGCGTCCGCAGGAATTCCTTAGTCGGGGAGAACATTAGGGAGTCGTACTCCTTTGCCTTTTTGTCCTCGAAAATCGACTTGATAGAGGCCAACTCCTCCGCCAAGACGAGCGCGTGCCGCGCAATCTCTTCGGACGTCATGTTGAGGTGTGCCGCGGCAAGATCAGCAACAGCTTTCCGGTAGTCGTGGTTCATAGCGGTGTCTCGATATCTGGTGACTGGAGGGTTTTAAGGCAGCGTAGCTGTGCTGCTAGTCAAGCAGCTTGCGAAGGCCGTCTACAATGCGCCTCCCGCGAGTTCGCAGATTGGCAACGTGTTGATCAAGGATGAAACTGTTGCTCCGGCACGCTGACCAAAGAGATTCGTCACTATCTCCGAGGTCGCATATTCTGGCGTAAGTGTCGGCAACCGCCCCGTACTGTACCAGCGAGCATTCAAGCAGTTCAGCCTTTGAAACGATGTCTACCTGTTCGCCGTGAATTTCCCGCGTTTCGAAATCTTGAAATTTAATGCCAACCGAAACGCACGCGCGTTGATCGGTGCCAACGGTGTTGGCGATCAATTCCGCATTAGGGTTGCCGTTGAGAGGCATCCGGAATGCCAAGCCCTTCAGGGCATTAGCAAACTCAAGGCCGGTGTTGGTCGACCCCACTTCCAGCCCATCCGCGTGGTCCAATAGCAGTCGCTTCGCGCTGCTATTGTGGATGGTGCTGATGAACGCGCCGCTCTTTATATAAACCACGCGCCCACCATGGGCGAAAGCCTGGTCATACAGGCAGGCCCAGCCCTGCACGACTGGCCGTTTCATCGCCTTGCCGCTTGCGTCGAGAATCTGTGGCTTTTTAGGCTTGGGCGGCGGTTCCGATCGCTCAGATCTGCGACCGGTGTAGGGACTGCGAGCCGCCATATCAATCGCCCGCTGCACGGCACGAGGCCGAACAAAACTTATTGCATCCATTTTAGTGCTTAAGCTCCGCAGGGATGGCGCTTGCGGCCAGCAGCCCGTCCGAAACCAACTCCCGCAGCGCTATGGCAACTACGGAATTCGGCCCAACTTCGCGTCCCAGGAAGTGGGGGACATGATTCCCGATGTCTCCGGAACTGAAGCCTTCGCCCTGCAGTCGACCAGTAAGTCTGGCAATTTCCGCTTGCGCGGTGTACGCCGCGATCAGCGCCGCAGCCAACTGTCCGATCAGGGCTTCATAAATTGGCCTGACTTGGTCGCGAGCCACCGCCGAAGCGCGACGATATTCTTCATTCATCTCAGCCCTGATCGTTCCCAAGGCGATGTCTAGGTCGCGGATGCCGCTCCTAATCTGAATCCGCCGCTCCTCCTTTGACACTGCGAACGTCGGCGGCTCCCTGCCAAGCAACTTGGCGACACGTGCTATAGCGTCCTTTTCCGGCACGGTTGGTGCATCGTACTTCGCCTCAGCTATGGCGATCGACTCTTGGAAAAGAGCCGCGCGCTCTTCACCGATGGGGTGAAGTCTCGCCGCGAGCTCGGCGGTTTTGGGGCTAATCACCGCCAGGGATGGGAATGCGTCATCGGTCGGCTGTTTGGTGGCCTTAAACATTTTGGAAGTCTCGTTGTTGTGGTCGTTTAGGTGGAACCCGACCCGCCGGAATGAGGGGACGCGGGCGGGTCGGGGAGCGCGGCTGTTCGCTGCGCTACTTTCGGCCCTGCACAACTGATGCAATGAGCGCCGGTTTGATGGTGGTGAAAAAAGACCCCGCACGAATGCGGGGCCAGTCCTTCACAACCACACCCCCTAATAGGTTTTGGGAGGCGCAATTTGGCACCGCCACCCAGTGTTTGAACCCAGAACATTACCCCCAACATGCTCGAAAGCGTCGGGAGTGAATCCTGATAATCATCTGATTTATCAAGGCTTTTTCTGCCCTTGGGGAGATGAACACACCCTCCAAATTTTTTTTCAAGAAACCGCTTGTGAAAACAACCATTGGGCGCGGCATAATTGGAAATCGGCACGAAACGATTCTCGATTTGATTTTTTTCAAATGGAGAACCGCGTGCGCAGACTTCCTCCCAAACAAAAATGGTGGCACCTCTCGCGCGAAGAGGTGTTCAAAATCGCGCAAATGTTGCTGACAATCCTAAGCTTGCTTTTGCATTGGTGAGCCGATTGTCATTCGCTATTGCAACCTTTGCCCATCGGGCCGCATCCATGAGGGCTTTCCGGCCTCGCCTGTCGGCGTACCCGCCGCGAGCGCCGAGGGCATCGCCCACGCCGGCTACAGTCGCCCGAGCGAGAATGGCCTCGATAACGGTTTCAACGTCCGCCGGCGGAACAGCAAACTCCGGCTCCTCGACGCGCCGAACATCGCCGCGGTGCGTGTATGGCCGCGGTTGCCCTAATCCGCTCTGCGCGCCAAGAAAACACGCGCCATAGGCAATTGCTGGCGGCCCAAAGCCAAAGCGGCAGTCATCGTGAAGCGGGAAGTCGTAGGCCTGCCGCTTGATGGTTATGCCGCGGGTTTCCCCGTCCCACCGCCCGGTACGCGCCTGCATCTGCTCAGGATCGCCCAGCCGCGGCCTAACGGCCGGAAGCGACAGATACTCATCCAGGTTCTTCCTCGGTGGGTTCTTGCCGCGCACTTTGCCGTCCTTCCGTCGATCGATGCTCAATCCCTCTGCTACGTTGTCGTTTGCCGCCTGCGGCAAGCGTCTACGGGCCACCAGCCACAGACAGGCCGCCCCGCGCTCGTCGTGCTTGGCGAGCCAGTTCAGCGCTGGACGGCCGCCCCTGTGGCGAACGGATGCCTCGCGCGGTTCGTTGTCGTTGTCAGCGGCAAGGATCCGGTCTGCTTCGCGTAGAAGGGCTGCACGATTCCGCGAGATGGTCATGCTGATTCCTTCAGGTATTGCGAGAACATCCCGTCATCGTCCGCTTGGAAACGGGCGCCGATAAATTCGTGCATGTCTAGGCTCGGGTCACCGACGCCGGGGCGGTCGGCTTTAACCTGTTCCCGGAACTCATCGAACTCGTGATAGTCGAGCACGCGCGTCTGTAGAAGGCCGTCACGGTCGCGGTACTTAAAGTAGAATATGTCAATGAGGCCCTCGGCGTCATACTTGGGCTTGACCCATGTCACTACGCACGACGGCCACCTGTAAGTCTTGCGGGTGTCGTTGATGACTTCACGGCTCATCAGCCAACGCTTCTCCTTCAACCATCGCTCCAGTGACATTCGTTTGCCTGAAGCGGTTCGCTTCCACGACTCCGCCACCAGGATCATGCGCCCAAGTTCGGCCACGTTCGGCTTGATCTCGTTGAAGGCTTGCCTGGCTTTACCGCGGTTATCGTCAGGCTTGCCGTATGCTGAGAAAAGGCGCTCAAACCCATCACCCGGTGCGGCGGCCAACGGCCCGCCCGCAACCGGTGAGGAACTATCTATAACTACAGGTACACGGGTCTTGGTGACCGTGTCCTGTAGTAGTGTCTTCGTCCCGCTAGAGTGGGACGGTTCGGCCTCAACTGTACCAATAGCGCGGGACACTTCTGTACCGCCGCTATGGGACAGTTCAACTGCCCCGCTGCTATGGGACGGTTCTGGAAATTTCCCCTGCGCGGCTAGATCCAGAACATTGAGCACCGGCACAAAACGGGAGGCGCCCTTGCCCTTTCCGCGCCCTTTGTGGGTGCGCACAACCCAACCCGTTTCCATCAGCGCTATCACGGCCCGCTGAACGACAGAGTGAGAAAGCACGTTGGCACCTTCCGGGGCGCGCTGCTTCATGACTTTTGACACGTGCCTCATTGATAGAAGAGCGTCGCCGTGGCCTTCATGATACCAGCCCACCAAAAAGCGGTAGACGATGCGGGCATTTTCATAGAGGCGCTCGTCAAGATCGATTAACTGGGCCATCCGAAACTGAGCAACCGGGCTGGGGAAGACGTCGACATTGTGAGTCCAGTATGCTCGCGACTCACCGATTTTGTCAGGTTGCGCTGGGGACATGGGCGACTGCCTCTTTTGCAAGTTCATCTGCAACATCTGGTGGGAAGGTCACTGCGGCGCCGCCAAAATGCTGAGGCCCGTAAACGCGCCAACCGCTAGCGGCGCGCGTCAGTTTCAAATCGAATAGGCGCACGCCGTTTTCCAGCTCGGCATCGAACCGCGCTCGTACATTGCCGCTTTGCGGCGTTGGTCGGATCGCTAAAATTCTCATGCAGCTTCTTCTTCACGATGGTTGTCGTTCGCCGGCGGCTGGATGCCGGTCAGGCGATAAAACTCAGCCCAGCTAATGCGCCGTCCGCGGTGTGCGCCATCGAAGCGTGCGGGATCGCTGCCCGAACGCCGTCGCGTCGGAACTTGGTCAGTTTCCAATGTGGTGAATTCCGGTTGGTATGTTGGGTTTGCGCGCTGTCTGGGTGGGCGCGGTAAGTTAGGCGGCGCGGTCTGCGATGCGCTCCGGATGAAGCGACCTGATCCATGCCAATACGTCAGACTGACGCCACCTGACGCAGGACGGGGATAGCGCGAGCGGTTGAGGAAATGAGCTATCGGCCAGTTTGCGATAGATCGTTGAACTGCCCAACGACGTCATTTTCATAACGTCTTTCAGCTTCATAAGTTGTTCTGGAAAATGCGGGGATTGCGTGGACAAAGAACCTCCTGCGCGAAGCCATTGGAATTCGCATTCTTTTGGAGGTGGATGGTCGGGGCTTTAACCACCTGGGAAT
>NZ_RZOT01000120.1:0-12230 GCF_003999085.1 Mesorhizobium sp. M4A.F.Ca.ET.090.04.2.1 | reverse complement strand
GAAGGGCAAGGTTTCGCTGGCGATCTACATAGCTGGTGTGCTGCTCACCTTCGTCAACCAGTGGATTGGCGTCGCCCTCTATGTGGCGGTGGCGATAACCTGGTTCGTGCCGGACAGGCGCTTCGAGAGGCTTATCGAAAAGTAGACGACGCTACGTCCGCATGGCCTTCAGCTTTTCAGCCACTGACGCCGCGAGGTCGGCATAGCGTTCCTCCAGCCGCTCGGCCGCCTTGATGACGGGAAAGTCATGGTCGAATTTCTCCAGCGCCATGCGCAGCTTCTCGACGAAGTCGGCCTGCTTCTCCAAAGCCGAGAACAGTGTCTTGACCTGCGCCTCGCTGATGTCGGGATTGGCCAGCATCTTCGGCACCTCGCGGCCCATCTGGTCGCCGGTGGCGGTCTGCTCCTTCAGGATTTCGGCCCAGTCGGTCAATCGGCAGTCTCCTTCGATGGGGGCAGCATGCGCGGCGGCCGCCCATGCGGTCAACCCGCCAACGTCGAAGCGGACTTGCCTGAGCCTGATCCGGCGTTAAGTTCGGCGCAACCTCGAACAAGGACCCTGCCATGACCACCGACGCCGAATTCCAGTCCGCCCTCCCGGCCCTCGCCTCCGGCAACGTCGCCGTCATCACCGGCGCCGCCAGCGGCATCGGCCTTGCCGCCGCGAAGAGGTTTGCGGCCATGGGCATGAAGATCGTGCTGGCCGATATCGGCGGGGCGCGCCTCGACGAGGCAAGCCGGGCGGTCGCCGCGATCGGCGGCGACGTGCTTGCCGTCGCCACGGATGTTTCCGCGGCCGACGAAGTCGATCGGCTGGCGGAAACGGCGCAAGGCGCCTTCGGCGACGTGTCGCTGCTGATGAACAATGCCGGTGTCGGCAACAATCCCGGCAAACCGTGGGAAAACCGGGATGCCTGGAAGCGGCTTCTCGCCATCAATTTCTGGGGCGTCGTGCATGGCGTCGAGGCCTTCGCGCCGGCCATGCTGGCCTCGGGCAAAACCGGCCTGATCATCAACACCGGCTCCAAGCAGGGCATCACCACGCCGCCCGGCAATCTCGCCTATAACGTCTCCAAGGCCGGCGTGAAGACCTTCAGCGAGGGTCTTGCCCACGCTCTGCGCAACGAGCCCGGCGCAAGGGTCTCCGCCCACCTGCTCATCCCGGGCTTCACCTATACCGGCCTGACCGAAGGCGCGACCGAGAAGCCGGCCGGCGCCTGGACCGGCGAGCAGGTCATCGACTTCATGCTCGCCTCGCTCAAGCACGGCGATTTCTACATCCTTTGCCCCGACAATGAGGTGGCGCGGCCGACAGACGAAAAGCGCATGGCCTGGGCGATTGGCGACATCATCGAGAACCGCCCTGCCCTGTCGCGCTGGCACCCTGACCACAAGGACGCTTTCGCGGCCTTCATGAGCCGCTAGAGCAATTCCAGAAAGTTTTCCGTACGGAATTGCGTCAGAAACAAGAGATAGAGCGGTTCAGCGTTTCATTGAAATGATGAACCGCTTTGGCGGACCCGCTCAGGCGGCAGCCTTCTTCCTTGCACCATTCTTGCCCGCCACGGCCTTCTTGGCAGCCAGTTCGGCGATCTTGCGGTCATGCCGTTTCGCCGCTCGCTCGCACTTCGCGCGGATCTCCTCGACCTCCGATTCAGTCAGATGCTCGATGCCAATGAAGTGATTGTGGGCGCGGCCCACCCGGATCAGTTCGTCAAGTTTGGCTTGGATCGCCGCGCCGTCGCGGTTCTGGGTGTTCTGAATGAGGAACACCATCAGGAAGGTGGCGATGGTGGTGCCGGTGTTGATGACGAGCTGCCAGGTGTCGGAAAAGCCGAAGAACGGCCCGCTCAGCGCCCAGACGACCACGATCAGCACGCAGGCGGCGAAGGTCGGCGGCATACCGGCCACATGAGCCACCCAATTGGCAATCCTGGTGAAAAGTCTCTCGATCATCGGAATCTCTCGACTGTCGCGCGAACTCCGGAAGAAACAGCCAACGCACGCTCCCGGTTCCCGCTGAACCGATCGGGACCGTGCAATCCGGCACACGCGGAAAGCGCAGGGGCAGGAAAAAACACCTTATGGGTTTATTGCCATAGTGCCGGAGCAGGCAGGAAAAGCCTGTTCCTTCCGCTTCACGGCGGTTTACCTCCGACCCCTTCCGCTGCGCCACCCCCGCTTGGCGGAAGGGGTTTATTCCGCGGAAATTAGGGAGCGTCGTTTTCCCAGCGGTCGAGGAATGCCTCGATCGGCATTTGCTGCATGTCGGGAACAACCCCCGCCAGTTTCTCCGGCGGCCAGTCCCACCAGCCAAGCTGTTCGATCCGCGCCGCGATGTCGGCGGCGAAGCGCGGACGCAGCGGCCTGGCCGGCACGCCGGCGACGATCGTATAGGCCGGCACGTCATGCGTGACCACCGCGTTGGCGCCGACGACCGCGCCATTGCCGATGGCGACACCTGGCATGATCACCGCGCCATGGCCGATCCATACGTCGTGGCCGATGCTGACGGACCTTGCCTGCCGTCGCTCCCGGAAGGCCGCGTCGACGCCCAGCCAGCGGAAATACTCGTTCGGCCGGTAGCTGACCTTGTGCTGCGTCAACCGCTCGATCGGATGCTCCAGCGCATTGATGCGGCTGTTGGCGGCGATCGAGCAGAATTTGCCGATCGTCGTGTAGATCGCCTCGGCGTGGCGTTCGAAATAGGAAAAATCGCCGACCGTCACCTCGCGCAGGATCACTCGCTCGCCGATCGAGGCGTAGCGGCCGAGCTTGCAGGCCTTCAGTTCCGCGGTCGGATGGATGCGCGGCTCAGGGTCTTTCAGGACGAGGTTTTCGGCACGGTCCATGGGGCGGCTTTACCCCCACGCGATTGGTCCCGCAAGGCGGGAGCAATTGTCCCGCGCAATTGCTGCTGCAAAGCGGAAGCAATTGTCGCGCCGACAAACAGCCCCAGAGAGCCTGCCCCGCTTATTGGGGCTTGCCCTTGGTCCAGACCACGTTCTGGCCGTAGAGCGGGATCGTCGTGACCGACATCTTCGCCGACCCGTTCTGCACCTGGCGTGAATGCGAGAGATAGATCAGCGTCTCGTTCTTCTTGTCGTAGATGCGGTTCACCACCTGCTTCTTCCAGATCAGGCTGATGCCCTGCTTGAACACCTCCTCGCCGCTTTCGCCCATGTCGATGTCACCGATGGTGATCGGTCCGGTCTGGCGGCAGGAGATCGACGAATCGGACGGATCCTCGAACCAGTTGCCCTTGTGCAGGCGATCGATGACGCTGCGATCGAAATAGGCGACATGGCAGGTGACGCCCTCGACTTTCGGATCCTTGATCGCCTCGACCATGATGTCGTTGCCGACCCAGTCGACGCCGACCTTGCCGACCTTCTCGGCCGCCGCGGCGCCAGCGCCAAGAACGAGGCATGCGGCAAGCGCGCCGCCGATCAGTTTTCGCAAGGGAGCCTCCTCGGTTCGAGTTGCCGGTCTCAGGTGGGACTGAGGTGGCTTGTTTACAAGCTAGGCCTGGCGGAACCTCGACATCTGCCGCAGCACGTCGCTCCTGAGGACAAAGTGCTGGACCAGCGCGCCGGCGATATGCAGCAGCACGACATAGAGCAGGATGTTCGTGCCCACCACATGCACCAGCCCTGCCCCCGGCACCTGCAGGAACCAGGCGGCAGCGCCCGAAAGCGGCACGATGAAGATGAGCGCATAGATCAGCAGATGCGCCGCCTTGGCCAGCAGCCGCAGCGCCGGATGCTCCATGCCCGAGACCGGTGGCACACCGCGCGTTGCCCTCAGCCAAAGCCGCCACGTCGCGAGAACGAGCACCGCAAGGCCGAGCACGACATGCATGTAGGCCAGCGGCAGATCTCCGGCGGCGGCCTCCTGCCCGCGGCGAAAGGCACGCCAGACATGCTCCATGCCGTCATGGGCTAGGAACTGAACCAGGATCAGCACGGCGATGCCCCAATGCAGCCAGATCTGGGTCTTCGAATAGGAGGCTGCCTGCATGTCGGTCCATCGCTGAAATGTCTACCGCGAAGATAGATTGGGAGAAAAACCGGTCAAATTAAGGATTGGTAATATACCGCCAAGGGCCACTGCCGCATCGATCCGGTTGCGGCAACGCGGCATCTTTGCCTCGGCCGCCTCTACCCGCTAAGACTTGCTCGGACAAGGCGCCTGATTGGGCGCCCAATGAAATCACGACGGACATTTCCTGATGATGCGCTCAATCCTGGTCGGCATTCTCGTCCTGATGGCGGCAGGCATCGGCTGGCTCACCTTCGACTGGTACCGCGGCCACTATGGCGGTGAGCCCTACGGCGGGGCTTTCGCGCTGGTCGACCAGAAGGGCGCCCCGATCACCGAGGCCGCATTCAGGGGTCATCCGAGCGTCGTCTTCTTCGGCTTCACGCACTGCCCTGAGGTTTGCCCGACCACGCTCTTCGAGATGACCGGCTGGCTGAAGACGTTGGGCGACGAGGGCAAGAACCTCAATGCCTATTTTGTCACCGTCGACCCCGAGCGCGACACGCCCGAGGTTGTGAAAGCCTATGTCGGCAATTTCTCCGACCGCATCGTCGGCATCAGCGGCGACCCCGACAAGGTCCATGCCATGGCCAAGGCCTTCGGCATATACTGGAAGAAGGTCGACACCGGCGACGGCGACTACACGATGGACCACACCGCCTCTGTGCTCTTGCTCAATGGCAAGGGCGAGTTCTCCGGCACCATCGCCTATGGCGAAAGCGCCGACGCCGCCGTTGCCAAGCTGAAGCGCCTGGCGAACGAAGGCTGACACGATCCGATGGCGCAGACGCGGCTCCATTTCACCGCCGGCAAGATCGAGGCCGATCGCATCTTCGCCGCGCTCGATGCGGCCTTCGAGGATGAGGGCCTGCCGCTTGCCGTGTTGGAGGTCGACGAGGATCGCGACATCCACGAAGTCTCGCTCTATGCCGATGGCGACGTCGATGCGGTCGAGGCGCGGGTGAAGGACATTCTTGCCAGCCTGGCGCTGACGAAGCCGATCGAACGCGAAACGCTGCCCGAAATCGACTGGGTAGCGCGCTCGCTGGAGGGCTTGAAGCCGGTGCGCGCCGGCCGCTTTTTCGTCCATGGCGCGCATGACCGCGACAAGCGCCACAGCGGCGATCTCGCCATCGAGATCGAGGCTGGGCTTGCCTTCGGCACCGGCCATCACGGCACAACCGCCGGCTGCCTTGAAATGCTGGCGAAGGTCGTGCGGCGCGAGCGGCCGCGCAACGCCCTCGACCTCGGCACCGGCAGCGCCGTGCTGGCGATCGCGCTGGCGAGGCTGGCGCATATCCCGGTGCTGGCGACCGACATCGACCCGGTCGCGGTCAAGGTCGCCGCCGCCAATGCCCGCCTCAACCACGTCAAGGCGCTGGTCGAAACCGTGACCGCGCCGGGCTTCCACCACCCGATCTTCAGCAGGCACGCGCCGTTCGATCTGATCGTCGCCAACATATTGGCGCGGCCGCTGATGCGGCTGGCGCCGGAAATGGCGAAGCACATCAGGCTCGGCGGCTCGCTCGTGCTGTCCGGCATTCTCGATCGCCAGCGAGACGCCGTGGTCTCGGCCTATGTCGGCCAGAGCTTCCGCCACGTTCGCACCCTGCACCGCGAGGGCTGGGTGACGATCCATCTCAAGCGCTGAAATTGGACCAATCCGACCTTCCGGAAATCGATTCCGGTTTTCGGGGCCATGCGCTACGGTCGCGCCGAACAGAGGAGGCCCATCATGTTCCAGACCTTCGATTCGGCGGGCGATCCGTCTGTCGGCAAGCCGCGCGTGGCGCTGCTGCGGCAATGGTTGGCTGAGAACAAGCTCGATGGTTTCATTGTTCCCCGCGCGGACGAGCACCAGGGCGAGTATGTCGCCGACCGCTCGGCGCGGCTGAAATGGCTGACCGGCTTCAGCGGCTCGGCCGGTGTCGCCATCGTCCTTAGCGACCGCGCCTTCGTCTTCGTCGACGGGCGCTACACGCTGCAGGTGCGCAGCGAAGTCGATCTCGACATCTTCGCCATCGAGAGCCTCATCGACAACCCGCCTGCCGCCTGGATCAAGGACAATCTCGGCAAGGGTGCACGCTTGGGCTTCGACCCATGGCTGCACACGCTGAGCGAGGTCAAGGCGCTGAGGGCCTCGGCCGAGCAGTCCGGCGCGACGCTGGTGCCGCTCGACAAGAACCCGATCGACATCATCTGGAAGGATCAGCCCGAGCCGCCTGTAGCGCCCGTCGAAGTTCATCCGATCGGCTTCGCCGGCGAACTGGCCAAGGACAAGCTGGCGCGGCTGGGGGCGGCGATCGACAAGGACGGCGCGACGCATGCCGTGCTCACCGACCCGTCGTCGATAGCCTGGGTCTTCAACATCCGCGGCGGCGACGTGCCGCACACGCCGCTGGCGCTTGGTTTCGCGATCCTTGCCGCCGACGGCAAGCACCAGCTCTTCATGGACCAGCGCAAATTCCCGCGCATGGTTGCCGCCTATCTCACCCAGCTTGCCGATCCGCACGAGCCAGGCGAGTTCGAGGCGGCCGTTGTCGCGCTGGCCAAGGGCGGCGCCAGGATTGCGCTCGACCCCGTTTTGGCGGCTGAGAAGCTGAGGATTTTGGTCGAGGGCAACGGCGGTACGGTGGTCTCCGCGCCCGATCCAGCCCGCATTCCGCGCGCCACCAAGAACCAGGCCGAGATCAACGGCAGCCGCGCCGCGCACCGTCGCGACGGCGCGGCGGTGGCCAAGCTGCTTTGCTGGCTCGACCGGCAAAAGCCGGGCTCGCTCGACGAGATCGCCGTGGTCACCAGGCTCGAGGAGGTGCGCCGGCAGACCGGCGAGGAGACCCAGATGCCGCTGCGCGACGTCTCCTTCGACACTATTTCCGGCGCCGGCCCTAACGGCGCCATCATGCACTACCGTGTTTCCCGCGCCACTAGCCGCAAGCTTGCCGATGGCGAGTTGTTCCTGCTCGATTCCGGCGGCCAGTATCAGGACGGCACTACCGACATCACCCGCACCGTACCGATCGGTGAGCCGACGCAGGAGATGCGCGAGCGCTTCACCCTGGTGCTGAAGGGCATGATCGGCATTTCCATGCTGCGCTTTCCGGCCGGCACGCGCGGCTCGGAAATCGACGCCGTGGCGCGCCTGGCGCTATGGAGGCATGGTTGCGACTTCGCCCACGGCACCGGCCATGGCGTCGGCTCCTACCTTGCAGTCCATGAAGGCCCGCAGCGCATCGCCCGCACCGGCACCGAGAAGCTGCTCGCCGGCATGATGCTGTCCAACGAGCCCGGCTACTACAAGGAAGGCGCCTACGGCATCCGCATCGAGAACCTTGTGCTGGTCACGGCCTCCGAGCAGGTAGAAGGCGGCGACATCGCCATGCATGGCTTCGAGACGCTGACGCTGGCGCCGATCGACAAGCGCCTAGTTCGCACCGATCTGCTGACACGCGACGAACTGCATTGGCTCGACACCTATCACGCGCGGGTGCTGGCCGAGATCGGCCCTATGCTGGACGGCGAGACGCTGGCCTGGCTGGAGAAGGCGACCGCGCCGCTGCCACACGACGCCAAGATCTGAATCCAACAACTTGGAAGGTCAGCGCCCCTCATCCGCCTGCCGGCACCTTCTCCCCGTATAGGGACGGGGAGAAGGGGCTGACCGTGACGTCGGCGCTATCTTGCAACGTCAGCGATTGGCGAAACTGTCGATGAGGGCGTCTTTCTCCCCGTTACTATGCGGGGAGAAATGCCCGGCAGGGCTATGAGGGGCGGCACCGACGCGCACCAAAGAAGCACGAAATTGAACCGGCAGTCAGTTCGGACCAGAAACTTACCCTGCGAACTGCCTGGCCAGTATCAGCACAGCGGCACCGGCCAAAAACATCGACATCAACCCGCCGCGCAGCGACACGGCCGCGGCGACGATCAGCGCTGCCCATTCGGCGGGACCGGCGCCAAGCGCCGCCGGCGCGACCAGCGTGGTCAGCACCGCCGCCGGCACGGCGTTCAGCCCGGCCTCGACGCGCGGATGGACGTTGTCGAAGCGCGAGATGACCAGGTGGCCGCCGACGCGGGTGAGATAGGTGGCGACAGCACCGGCGATGATGATCCAGAAAGTGGTGCTCATGGCCGTTCCCCCACGCCGCTGTGATGCGGCGGCAGTATGACGGCGAGCAGCACGCCGGCGACGGCGCCGATGGAAACGTGCCAGGGCGAGCCTACCGTCTTGGAGGCGATGGTGGAGGCAACGGCGCTCGCCACGACCACAGGCAGCCACAGCGGCCGCTTGCGGAAGCCCATGACGAGGCCGAGGAAATAGATCGGCAGCAGGAAGTCGATGCCCAGCGCGTGCGTGTCGGGAATGAGCTTGCCGAACACCGCGCCAAGCGCGCTTTCGATCACCCAGAACACATAGACCGGCAGGCCGAGCCCGAGATACCAGGCAAAGCCGACGGTCTCGCCGGATTGCGCCCTCGCCTCCGACACGGCGTATTGCGGATCGGTCATGATGAAGAAGCCGAGCGCCTGCTGCACCACCGGCCAGTGCGCGATGCGCCGGCCGAGGCCGGCGGAATAGAGCACGTGGCGGAAATTCACGGCGAAGATCGACAGCACGATCAGCCACGGCGCGACATGCTGGCCGAACAGTTCGATACCGACCATCTGGCTGGCGCCGCCGAAGATCAGCGCGCTCATCAGGAAGGCCTCAAGGACCGAGAAACCATTGTCGACGGCAATTGCCCCGAACAGCAGCGCGAATGGCGCCGAAGCGACCACGACCGGCATCGAGAGCCGAACGCCGTCCCAGAAATCGCTCTTCGCACTGCTTTCGGAAATCGCTTCCGCCGACATGGATCGCTCCCTTTGACGGCCTGATGTAGGGAGCGTCGCCCTCCTTGTCACACCAATTCGCTTGAGCCGAACAATCAGCGGAAATGATCACCGGTGCACGCGAGCAAGGCTCCGCGCTATTGCGCCTTGCCCTGGATCGCCCTGCCCCAGTCGAGCAGCGGCTTGGCGCGCAAGGTGAAATCGACGAGCTCGTCGACCAGCGCCGGCGAGTGGATTCCGGCCGGATCGATTGCATGCTGGACGTAAAAGTGCCGGTTGCGGATGGCTTCGGCCAGGTCGCTGTCGGTGACATGCTCAAAGCCGCGCGGCGTGCGCTTCATGCGGTCCTCGGTCTCGAATTCGAGACCGTTTTTCTTCAACGCCGCCACCAGCGCGCGATACTTCTCCGGCCTTGCCGCGATGGCGTTGCGCATGGCGAGCAGCAGTTCTGGACTGGGCTGCCACCAGGCGACGCCGGAGAAGCACCGCTCGAGCCCGATATGCACGTAGAAAACGCCCTGCTCCATCTTGGTGCCATCAGGCGACAGGATCGCCGACAGATGCCGGTTGTAGGGCCGCTTGTCCTTGGAGAAGCGCACGTCGCGATTGATGCGGAACAGCGACTTCTTGCGGTCGCCGCGCAGTCCGAGCCCAGCCGCGGCGAAACGCTCGGTCAGCGTCTCGACAAGATCGCAGAACGGCTCGTGCAGTTCGCTCTCATAGAGGTCGCGGTTCTCCTGGAACCATTCCCGGTTCTGGTGGAAGTCGAGCGCCTTGAGGAACGGAATGGCCTTTTGGCCAAACCCCTTGAACGCGCCGGCCATCAGCCGCCCCTGCCGATCCGCTGCAGCCAGGTGTCCTCGTCGATCACCTCGATGCCGAGCGCAGTGGCATCCTTCAGCTTCGAGCCGGCGCCCGGGCCGGCCACGACGAGATCGGTCTTGGCGGAAACCGAGCCCGCGACCTTGGCGCCGAGACGTTCCGCCATCGCCTTTGCCTCGGAGCGCGTCATCTTCTCCAACGAGCCGGTGAACACGACCGTCTTGCCGGAGACTTCGCTGCCGGCCGAGATTTCCACAATGTACGGCTTCGGATGCACCTGCGCGAGCAGTGCCTCCAGCACGTCGTCGTTGCGTTCATTGCCGAAGAAATCGCGCAGCGCGCCGATCACCGTGTCGCCAATGCCGTTGATCGACGGGAAGACGTCGTGCGGATCGTCGGCCGCAGCGGTCTCCTTGCCGACACGGATCAGCTCTTCCATGGTCGAGAAGGTCCTGGCAAGCACGGCGGCCGTCGTCTCGCCGATATGGCGGATGCCGAGGGCGAAGATGAAGCGGTCCAGCTCCGGCTCGCGGCGCGCGTCGATCGCGGCGAACAGCTTGTCGAGGCCTTCATAGTTGCGCTCCTCGGCGCTGCGCACATTCTTGCGCGTCTTGCCCGATGCGGCCTCGCGCAGCCTCGCCTGCTCCTCGCGCCGCCCGGCCAGGGCCCTGGTGACGTCGGGGCGGCGGTCCTTGAGCGTGAAGATGTCGGCGGCGGTCTTGATCAGTCCGGCGTTGAAGAACAGGTCGATGTTTTCCGCGCCCAGCCCCTCGATATCCATGGCGCCGCGCGAGACGAAATGGCGCAATCCCTCAACGGCCTGCGCGGCGCAGATCAGCTCGCCGGTGCAGCGCCGGCGTGAATCCTCCTTGCCGGTCTTCTCGTTGATCTCGCGCGTCGCTGGCGAGCCGCAGATCGGGCAGGTATGCGGAAATTCGTAAGGCACGGCATCGGCCGGACGCTTGTCGATGACGACGCTGACGATCTGCGGAATGACGTCCCCTGCCCGCTGGATCACCACCGTATCGCCGATGCGGACATCGATACCGTCGCGGATCGGCAGGCCGTTGCTGTCCAGGCCCTTGATATAGTCCTCGTTGTGTAGCGTGACGTTCTCGACCACGACGCCCCCGACCGTAACGGGCGCCAACCGCGCCACGGGCGCAAGCGTGCCGGTGCGGCCGACCTGGATGTCGATCTTCTGCACGGTGGTCATCGCCTGCTCCGCCGGGAATTTGTGGGCGACGGCCCAGCGCGGCTCGCCGGTGACGAACCCCCACCGGCGCTGCAATTCCAGCTGGTCGACCTTGTAGACGACACCGTCGATGTCGTAGCCGAGCGACGAACGCTGCTCCTCGATCCGATGGTATTGCGCGATCAGCTCCTCGATCGACTTCGCCCGCACCATCAGCGGACTGACCTTGAACCCCCACTCGGCGAATTTCTGCACCGAATCATATTGGGTCGGAGCCGGGTCCGCCGTCGTGTACCCCCAGGCATAGGCGAAGAATTTGAGGTTGCGGCTAGCGGTGACCGACGGATCCTTCTGGCGCAGCGACCCGGCGGCCGTGTTGCGCGGATTGACGTAGTCCTGGCCGCCGGCAGCCGCTGAGCGTTCCTTCAGCGCCTCGAACTCCGCATAGGTCATGTAGACCTCGCCGCGTATCTCGATGCTGTCGGGCCAGCCCGACCCTCTCAGGGTCTTCGGGATATCCGCGATCGTCTTGAGATTGGCGGTGATGTCCTCGCCGACGGCGCCGTCGCCGCGCGTTGCACCCTGCACGAACACGCCGCGTTCGTAGCGCAGTGAGGCCGACAGCCCGTCGATTTTCGGCTCGGCGGTGAAGGCGATGTCCAGGTCCTTGTCGCGGTCGAAGAACCGCCGGCCGCGCTCGATGAAGTCGGCGACGTCCTCATCGGTATAGGCCTTGGCGAGGCTGAGCATCGGCACCGCATGGCGTATCTTGGCAAAGCCTTCCGCCGGCGGCGCGCCGACCCGACGCGACGGCGAATCTTCGCGCACCAAATCGGGGAAGCGATCTTCGATCGCGAGGTTGCGGCGCGCCAGCGCGTCATATTCGGCGTCCGAGATCGTCGGCGCATCTTCGGTGTGATAGCGCCGGTCATGCTCGGCGATCTCCGCCGCCAGCCGCTTCAGTTCGTGTGCGGCCTCGCTTTCGCTCAGCGAATCGACTGGTTTTTCCGACATGCTTGGCAGTCCCTGAGTTGTGCGCGCCACTATAAATCAGGATTCGCCGACCGGGAGTCGGCTTGCGAATAAATCATTCCTGAACAGCAGGATGCAGCCATATCCTGACTCAGATTCCAAGCACGGAGAATCAAGCACCCAGGATGTGTTGAGATTCAGGTCAGGCCGAGTCGAGAAGGGTGGCTTCCGAGAACCGGAGCGGAGCGTACTTTTGGGTACGCGAGCACCGGAAGCGCAGGAAGCCGCCGTTCGCAGGCCGGCCTCACCTGAATATCAACGCAGCCTAGGCTGCCGCCGTGGTCTCGCGCAGCAGACGCACCGCCGC
>NZ_RZOT01000011.1:0-28601 GCF_003999085.1 Mesorhizobium sp. M4A.F.Ca.ET.090.04.2.1 | reverse complement strand
CCGTATAAGTGCCATGCGCGTCGACCATCAGCTCGACGTCGGCGCCGAGGGCCTCTCTCGCCGCGCGGACGCGCCCTGCGGAAATATGCGGGGCGCCGTCCATGGCGCCGATACGCATCTTCAGTGCCTTGAAGCCGCCCTTGGCGATGTAGGATTTGAGCTGCTCGCCGATGGTCTCGGCCGGCGCCCAGCCGCCGGAAGCATAGGCTTGCATGCGCTCGACTTTGCGGCCACCAAGCAGCCGCCAGATCGGCTGGCCGAGCGACTTGCCGAGAATGTCCCAGAGCGCGATGTCGACGGCGCTGATGGCGGCCACGCTCATGCCGCGCCGCGCCAGTTGCGGCATGGCATGTCCGCCATGGGCCGCCGTGTGGTGGCGCACGCCGTTGTAGAGCATCTCCCAGATGACGCCGATGTCGGTCGGGTCGCGGCCGATGAGCTGCGGGCCGACTTCATGGTTCAGCATGTGGACCAGGGCACCATAGCTGCCGGCGCTGCCGGCGGCGTTCTTGCCTTCGCCCCAGCCGACCAGGCCGTCATCGGTCTCGATGCGCAGAATGGCGGCGTCGAACGTCGTCACCTGACCGAAGTCGCTGCGATGCTGCTTCGCGGCTTCGATCGGTATGCGAACCCACCAGGCTTGGACCGTCTTGATGCGCATGGTCATCCCCGGCCCCGCCGCAGAAAGGCGGAAGGGCGTCTCTCTTTGGATCGGCTACCTGATCAGCGGCAGCAGCGTTTCGGCGGTGATGCGCATCTGGTCGGTGTAGAACTTCTCCGTCAGCACGCTGGAACCGTGATCCTGGATGAACTTCAGCTGCTCTGGCGAGATGTCGACCGGATGGCGCTCGACCATGTCGGGATAGGGCGCGGCCGGCGTGCGGTCGACAGGGGCGACGAACTCATTGGTCAGCGCGCCGTCATAGCCGATCTCCTTCAGCGTGCCCACGATCCGCGGCCAGTCGATCTGGCCGAGGCCGGCGGCGAAGCGGTTGTTGTCGGCGACGTGGAAGTCGAACAGGCGCTTGCCGACCTGACGGATGGCGTCATAGACGTTAAATTCCTCCATGTGGATGTGATAGGCGTCGAGGCAGACGCCGCATTCCGGGCTGACCGCGTCGGCGAGCGCGAGCGCCTGGGCGCCACGGTTGAACAGATAGGTCTCGAAGCGGTTGAGCGGCTCGACCGCGACCTTGACGCCGACCTTCTTGGCGTGGGCGAAGCACTCGCGGGTGGCGTCGACCACCCAGCCCCATTCCTCCGCCTCGGTGCCGTCGGGCACTACCTTGCCGACGGTGGCGGGAACCAGCGTGATGATCTCACCATCGAGCTCGCTGACCATGGTCAGCACGTCCTTGACGTACTGCACCGAACGCTCGCGCTGGCCCTGGTCCTTGGCGGCGAGGTTGCGTTCGCCCAGCATCAGCGTCACCGAGCCCCAGCAGCGGATGCCGTGCTCCTTCAAGAGCGCGCGCGTCTCCCTGGTCTTGTACTGCTCGGGCTCGCCGGAGATCTCGATCGACTCATAGCCGAATTTCTTGATGCGCTTCAGCGTCACTTCCAACGGCTCCGCCCGCATCCAGTTGTGCGTCGAAAGATGCATGGTCTATCCTTCCCAGAATTCGCCTGTCACGTTTCCCACGACGTGGCTCGAGCAAAGCCCGCCGTGCGATTCCTCCCCAAGGTGCTCCAGTGTCTTTCTGGCAAACTGGTTCGACCAATTGGGCCTGATGCGAGGTCTACCGCAAATTCATCTGCACGGCAAGAAGTCGCGTGCGGCGATGTCATGCTCTGCTTACTTCTTTGAATAATCTAACATATTTTCACAGTTTGTGACGAACGAAAGCGCTTCCGGCGCCTGTTCGGCCGCTTGACCAAATGTTTATATTTGGTCATACCAGAATGACGGCGCGTACTGGCGCCGACAGGAAAACACCAAACGGGCTGGCCCTGCTTTCAATCAGCGCTATGCTTGGTCGTCAAAAGAGAGAGGGAGGATGCCGATGCCGTCGACGATGAAGGGTCCCGGTCTGTTTCTGGCGCAGTTCGCGGGCGATGCCGCGCCGTTCAATTCGCTGCCGTCGATCACCAAATGGGCAGCCGGCCTCGGCTACAAGGGAGTGCAGATACCGACTTGGGACGCGCGGCTGTTCGACCTGGAGAAGGCGGCGACCTCCAAGGCCTATTGCGACGAGGTGAAAGGCATCTGCGCCGATGCCGGCGTCGAGATCACCGAGCTCTCGACGCATCTTCAGGGGCAACTGGTGGCGGTGCATCCGGCCTATGACGCGCAATTCGATGGCTTCGCGCCGGCGGCCGTCCACAACAATCCGAAAGCCCGGCAGCAATGGGCGGTCGAGCAGATGGAATTCGGTGCCAAGGCATCGAAAAATCTGGGGCTCAAGGCCTCGGTCTCCTTCTCCGGAGCGCTGGCCTTCCCCTACCTTTACCCATGGCCGCAGCGGCCAGCCGGCCTGATCGAGGAGGCTTTCGCCGAGCTCGGCAAACGCTGGAAGCCGATCCTCGACGTCTATGACGAGAACGGTGTCGACATCGGCTATGAGATCCATCCGGGCGAGGATGTGTTCGACGGCGCCACTTTCGAGATGTTCCTCGACGCGGTGGGCGGCCACAAGCGCTGCAACATCAATTACGACCCGTCGCACTTCCTCTTGCAGCAGCTCGACTATCTCGAATTCATCGACATCTACCACGAGCGTATCAAGGCGTTTCACGCCAAGGACGCCGAGTTCAACCCGACCGGGCGGCAAGGCGTCTATTCCGGCTATCAGGGCTGGGTAAACCGCGCCGGGCGGTTCCGTTCGCTCGGCGACGGGCAGGTCGATTTCGGCGGCATCTTCTCCAAGCTCACCCAGTACGGTTACGATTCCTGGGCGGTGCTGGAATGGGAATGCTGTCTAAAGCATCCGGAGGATGGTGCTGCCGAAGGCGCGCCCTTCATCCAGCACCACATTATCCGGGTGACGGAGAAGGCCTTCGACGATTTCGCCGGCGGCGCAACCGACAAGAAGGCGCTGCGCGCGATGATGGGAATCTAATACCGCTTTCCCTCCCCCTGGGGGAGGGTGGCCCAAAGCCGGGCGGGGTCGGCTCATGCCGAGCTTCACGCTCGGCAACCCCACCCGATCCGCTGCGCGGATCGACCTCCCCTCAAAGGGAGGCAAGCACCAACGAGGGAGACAGGAATGGTCGGCGCATCGAAGTCGGAAACGGGAGGCGGCCCGATCCGCTACGGTATGGTCGGCGGCGGGCAAGGCGCCTTCATCGGCGCGGTGCACCGGATCGCGGCCAGGCTGGACAACGACTTCGTCCTGGTTGCCGGCGCACTGTCGGCCAACCCGGAGCGCGCCAAGGCTTCGGCCGCCGAGCTCGGCCTCGATCCGGCGCGCAGCTACGGCTCCTACGCCGAGATGGCCAAGGCCGAGGCCAAGCGGCCGGACGGCATCGAGGCGGTGGCGATCGTCACGCCCAACAATGTGCATGTGCCGGCGGCCAAGGCCTTCCTCGAGGCCGGCATCCACGTCATCTGCGACAAGCCGCTGGCAACCACGCTGGCCGAGGCGAAGAAGCTCGCCGCGCTGGTCGAGAAGACCGGCAAGGTGTTCGTGCTCACCCACAATTACACCGCCTATCCGATGATCCGCCAGGCGCGCGAGATGGTGGCCAAGGGCCAGCTCGGCGACATCCGCATCGTGCAGTCGGAATATCCGCAGGACTGGCTGACCGAGGATCTCGCCGCGACCGGCCAGAAGCAGGCTGCGTGGCGCTCCGACCCCAAGCAGGCCGGTGCCGGTGGTGCGCTCGGCGACATCGGCACGCATGCCTACAACCTGGCGCGCTTCGTCTCCGGGCTGGAGCTCGATGCGCTGTCTGCCGATCTCGACGCCTTCGTGCCGGGGCGGCAGCTCGACGACAACATCAATGTGCTGTTGCGCTTCAAGCCGGTCGGCAAGGCGCATCCCGCCAAGGGCATGATCTGGGCCAGCCAGGTGGCGCCCGGCCATGAGAACGGTCTAAAGCTGCGCATCTATGGCTCGAAGGGCGGGCTGGAATGGGTGCAGGCCGATCCGAACTATCTCTGGTATACGCCGTTCGGCCAGCCGAAGCAGCTCCTGACCCGCGCCGGCGCCGGCGCGCTGCCCTCCGCCGGGCGTGTCACCCGTGTTCCCTCGGGCCATCCGGAGGGCTATCTCGAAGGCTTCGCCAATATCTACCAGGAAGCGGCCCGCGCCATCCGCGCGGCGCGCAGGAAGGGCGGCAAGCCGGCAAAGGATGTCGTCTTCCCGACGATTGCCGACGGCGTCGAAGGCATGGCCTTCATCGGGGCCTGCGTGAAGTCGTCGAAGAAGAACGGGGCGTGGACGAAACTCTAATCGGGGCGCCCAGTCGGCAGGGAATGACAGAGCCGGCGTTCAGGCGGCCGTCAGGGGAGGGTGTCGATGAAAATCGGCATGTGCATGTTCTTGTGGACGACCAGCGTCTCAAAGAAGCACGAGGCGCTGCTTCGCGACATCAAGGCGACCGGCTTCGACGGCGTCGAGATCCCGGTGTTTTCCGGCGCGCCCGACGACTACAAGAAACTCGGCGACCTGCTCGACCGCATCGGGCTGCAGCGTACCGCTGTCTCGGCCATGGGTGATCCGGCGATGAGTCTGATCGCGGCCGATGCCGCGACGCGCAAGGCCGGCATCGACTATATGAAATGGGCGATCGACTGCAGCGCCGCGCTCGGCGCCAACAGGCTGAGCGGTCCACTGCATTCGACGCTGGGCGCCTTTTCCGGCAGCGGACCGACGGCGGCAGAGAAGAAGCGCTCGGTCGCCTCCCAGCGCGCCATTGGCGACCATGCCGGCAAGAAGGGCGTCACCATCGGGTTAGAGGCGCTCAACCGCTTCGAATGCTATCTGCTCAACACGATGGACGATTTGTCCGAGCATATCGACGCGATCGACCGGCCGCACGTCAAGGCGATGTACGACACGTTCCACGCCAACATCGAGGAGGCCGATCCGATCGGCGCCTATTTGCGCAACCGCCGGAATGTCGTCCATATCCATATTTCGGAGAATGATCGCGGGGTGCCGGGCCGGGGCAATATTCCCTGGAAGGAGACGTTCTCGGCCATCCGCAAGAGCGGCTATGACGACTGGCTGACCATCGAATCCTTCGGGCGGTCGCTGAAGGACCTGGCTGCGGCGACGAAGGTTTGGCGGGATTTTGCGGAGACGCCGGAGGCCGTGTATCGGGAGGGGTACAAGCATATCAGGGATGGGTGGAAGAAGGCGGCTTAGAATGGCCGTCCGACGAGCGCCGCGATCCTTCGCGCCCCCCCTCTGTCCTGCCGGACATCTCCCCCACAAGGGGGGAGATTGGCGGCTGCGGCGCTTAGCTCAATTCGGCAACGTAGGAGATTGGCGAAAGCCATGGGTGGCGGCTGATCTCCCCCCAAGTGGGGGAGATGCCCGGTAGGGCAGAGGGGGGCGCTGTCCCGTCGACCTCTCGCAAGATTCTGCTAGCGAGGACTAACCCCGCGCAGCCTGCAACCTGTTGTAGTCATGCAGCGTGCGGCTGAGCCGGCGACGCAGGAAGTTCGAGATGTTGTCGAAGATGAAGACGACGGCCAGCGTCAGCAGCACCATGTAGAAGACGTTGGCCCAGTTGGAGTTGGTGCGCATCGCTTCCCATAATTTCAGGCCGATACCGCCGGCTCCGACGGCGCCGATGATGGTGGCGCCTCTGGTGTTGGATTCCCACTGGTAGAGCGTCTGGCTGATGAAGACCGGCACCACCTCCGGCAGCACGCCGTAGCGCTGCACAAGCAAGCCGTTGGCGCCGGTCGACTGCACACCCTCGCGCGGCTTGTCGTCGATGTTCTCCAGCGCCTCGGAATAGGTTTTGCCGAGCGTGCCGATCTCGGTGAAGAAGATCGCGGCACTGCCGGCGAGCGGACCGGGGCCGAAGGCGCGGGTGAAGAACAGCGCCCAGATCAGCATGTCGACCGAGCGCATGAAGTCGAAGAAGCGCTTCAGCACCTGGCTGAGCAGCCCGCTCGGCGTGATGTTGCGGGCGGCGAAGAAGGCGAGCGGGAAGGCGACGATGCCGCCGAGCAGCGTGCCGAGGAATGCCATGACGATGGTCTGCAACAGCTTCGTCCAGACATCGCCATGCTGCCACTGGGCGTTGTTCCAGATGTTGTCGGCGGCAAGCGCGAGATTTGATGTGCCGGGTTTCAGCTCTGGACCGGAGAGGATCAGCGCGGCCACTTCGCCGGCCGGTTTCCCGAAGAAGGGCGATCGCGTGTCGAAGACGAAGTTCGCCCAGCCGAGGAAACGCTTGCGCACCTTGACGCGGTCGACTGTGACGCGCACCTCGCCGACGAAGCCCATCCTCGCGACGACTTCGTCGTCATGCGCGGTGATCCAGTCGGGCACCGGGCCTGAGATCACGGGCTTGCCGCTGGCCAGCGACACGGGCACCGTCTGGCCGTTGGCGACAATCACGGCTTTGGTCTTGTCGAAGGTGACGGATTTGGCCAGGCCGTCGATCAGCACGGTGAAGGTGCCGTCCGGGTTCCTGATCACCCAGTCAGGATTGGGGTTCTCGCCAAGCGCGGAGAAGCGCGGGTATTTGGGCGTGATCTCCGGCTGGTCGAGGCGGAACTCCGGCTGCAGGTCGTAGCTGATCCATTGCGAAAGGAAGAGCGGCAGCCGCTCCCAATGCGACTCGCGCAGCACCTGCGGCATGCTGAAGAACCACAGGGCATAGGCGAGGTACAGGACGGTTCCAGCAACCAGGAACAGCGGTCCGAAACGCTTGTAGAGCGGCCGCCGAAATATCTGCGGGTAGCGCGCCTCTATCGCCTGCATATCGTTTGCTGTGATCGTGGCCATGGCTCAACCCTTGGTCCTGACCATGATCTTGTCCGAAAACCGGCGTCCACTTTTCGGGATCATGGTCAGGCGCTCATCAGAAAGGCCTGCTCGCCGACGAGCTTGCGGCGCAGCCAGGCGGAGAACTGGTCGACGATGAAGATGGTGGTGAAGAGCAGCAGCACCAGCGCCAGCGTCTTGGCGCCGAAGCCGCGCGAGATGGAGAGCTTCAGCTCCTCGCCGATGCCGCCGCCGCCGACTGCGCCCATAATCGTCGAGATGCGCACGTTGATCTCGATGCGCAGCAACGTATAGGACATGAAATTGGGCAGCACTTGCGGCAGGGCGGCAAAGCGGATGCGCTCGAACCAGTTGGCGCCGACCGCCCGCAAGCCTTCCTCGGCGCGCATGTCGATGTTCTCGTTGATCTCGTAGAAGAGCTTGCCGAGCGCGCCGATCGAATGCAGGCCGATGGCGATGATGGCGGCGACCGGGCCGATCGAGACGATGGCCGCGAACAGCCCGGCAATGACGATCTCCGGAAAGGCGCGCAGCAGTTCCATGAAGCGCTTGACGACGAGCCTGAGCGCCGGGCTCGGCGTCAGGTTGCGCGCGGCGATGAAGGAGAAGGGCACGGCGAAGACAAAACCGATGAAGGTCGAGACCAGCGCCACGTTGACCGTGGTCAGCATCAGCTCAAAATATTCGGGAATGTAGAAATCGCCCCAGACGTAGACGCGGCCGAGTGGGAAGTTGAATTCCTGCGTGCCGATGTCATGCGGCGAGGCGACGTCGAACAGCGCCCGCCAGACGTCGTTCCAGTCCTTGGGGATCAGCCAGCTCAGGAAATCCAGCAAATGCGGCAGCCGTTCGAAGAAGTGGCCGGCATTGGCCTCGTCGGCGAACCACATGGTCGCGCACATGGCGACGAGAAGCAGGCCGACACCGAGGCCGGTGTAAAGCCGGCGCAACGACGTCTGGCGCCGCCAGGCATCGGCCGCCAGGCGGGTCGCATCGGAATGGATTGTCGCTGAAGTCATGATCGGGAGATGCAAAAAGGGCGGCGTTTTTGACCGCCGCCCTTTTTCCTGATGCCGTCAGCCGCCGATCGCGGCTTTGCGGGCTTCGACGATGACATTGTAGAAGTCCGGCTTGACCGGAACGTAGCCGGTGAAGTCGCCGCCCTCGACGCCCTCGAAGCAGGCCTTGTCCTTGGTCGGCAGCGCGGTGAAGAAGGCGGTGAGTTTGGCGGTCATGTCGTCGCCGAGCGCGGTGCGCACGACCAGCGGGCCGTTCGGGATCAGGCCGGAGCGCCAGACCTCGACGAAGTCGTTCGGATCGACGGCGCCCTTGGCGACTTCCTTGTGGAAGGTGCCGGAGGTATAGCCGTTCTTGAAATCGCCGATGCCGGAGGAATCGTCCACCGCGACGTCGACCTTGCCGTCGCGGACGGCGAGGATGTTGTTCTCATGGCCGCCGTTGAACTGGGTCGAGGCGAAGAAGGCCTCGTTCGACTGGCCGGTGTCCTTCGGAATCTGGGTCAGCGGGATCAGATAGCCGGAGGTCGAGTCCGGGTCGGCATAGCCGAGCTTCTTGCCCTTGGCCGACTTGATGTCGGTGATCCCCGACGACTTCAGCGCCAGGCCGATCGAATAGTAGCCGGTGGCGCCGTCGGTCTGCTGGGTGGTGAGGATCGGGGTGACCGCCTTGGGGTCCTTGATATAGACGCTGGCATAGCCGGAAGCGCCGAGCTCGGCGAAGTCGAGCGTGCCGCCGAGCAGGCCCTGGATGACGCCGTCGTAGTCGGCGGCCGGGAACAGCGAGACCTTCTCGAAGCCGAATTCTGCCTTCAAATGGTCGGCCAGGCACTGGTAGTTGCGCAGCCGGTCCGTCTCGTTTTCGCCGCCAAGGATGCCGACGCGGAATTCCTTGAGGTCAGCGGCATGAGCAGCGCTCGTCGCGATGGCGAGCAGTGATACGGCGCCAAAAACCATCTTCCTAAACATTTGGATCTCTCTCCTGTTGTTCCGGCCTCGCGCCGGCGACGTTCGAATTTTTGACAGCTGCCTTTGACGCGGGCGGGCGATCCGGGTTGCTCGTTTTCTTGGCCATGATCCTTGCCGAACCGGTTGCCGCTCTTCGTCAGCGCGGACGGTTCGCAAACATCGACTAGTAGCCGGGGAATGCGGGCTCGAGCGGTCCGGCGGATGCGGTAATCTTCGGCTTGAAGTTGACGCTGGTCGACGTGATGGCCTCGGAGATATCGGCGCCATTGCTGTCCGCACTATAGACAAGACGCACGGCGTCGCGGTCGAGATCCTCGGGCGCGCCGTCGAACACGACCTTGCCGGCGGCCATGCCGATGATGCGGTTGCAATAGGCCCGCGCCGTGTCCAGCGTGTGCAGATTGGTGATGACGGTGATGCCTTCGCGCAGGTTGATGTCCTGCAGCGAGTCCATCACCACCTTGGCGTTGAGCGGGTCGAGCGAGGCGATCGGCTCGTCGGCGAGCAGCACCCTCGGCTGTTGCATCATGGCGCGCGCGATCGCCACGCGCTGCTGCTGGCCGCCGGACAGCGTGCCAGCCGGCTGCAGCGCGGTGCGGGCGATGTCGAGGCGCTCAAGCGCCGCTACCGCCTCGGCGCATTCGCTGCGCGAGAACATGCCGAACAGGTTGGAGAGCGTCGAGCGGTGGTTTAGCCGGCCGAGCAGCACGTTGGTCAGCACGTCGAGGCGCGGTACCAGGTTGAACTGCTGGAAGATCATGGCGCAGTCGCGCTGCCAGCGCCGCAGCGGCGAACCCTGCAGGCGGGAGACTTCGGCGCCGTCAAAAAAAATCGACCCCTGGCTGGGGTCGATGAGACGGTTGATCATGCGCAGAAGCGTCGATTTGCCGGCGCCGGAGCGGCCGATGATGCCGACCATCTGGCCCTGCGGGATCGACAGGTCGACGGCGCTGACCGCGGTGTTCTTGCCGAATCGTCGGGTGACACCGCGGATTTCGAGCGTGGCGGATGTTGCTGACATGGGCAAAGCTCCAGTCCAGTCGCGCTTTGAAGGTCTGTTGACCTTGGCTAGCGCAACGCCATGAACCTGCCGTGTCGGATTGATGTCAGTTTTGTTACCGCCCACAGGCCAGGGCCCAGAGCCGGAATGCCTGCATG
Source organism: Mesorhizobium sp. M4A.F.Ca.ET.090.04.2.1 (assembly GCF_003999085.1). Taxonomy (NCBI): domain Bacteria; kingdom Pseudomonadati; phylum Pseudomonadota; class Alphaproteobacteria; order Hyphomicrobiales; family Phyllobacteriaceae; genus Mesorhizobium; species Mesorhizobium sp. M4A.F.Ca.ET.090.04.2.1. Next base: position 18,547 of record NZ_RZOT01000011.1, on the reverse strand, counting down.
TCGTTGTCCCATACCGCTAGGCACTTTTGGGCGCCATGCATGGGCTCAACCGAGGACCAGGAGCTCCTCGAAATGCTTCATGTCGCGGAAACTGCAAAAGGCCGGCGGATTGAGTTCGATGACCGGCGCTTCGCGGTCGAGGAAGGACAGGCAATCGTCGAACAGGTCCTGCCAGGCCGCCGCGCGCTCGTCGGCAAGGCGGCGGATCTGGTAGGCGAAGGTGATGTGGAAGACGTAGGTGTCATGGTCGGGGTGGCGGTAGCCGAACGGCACCGACAGTGCATCGCGCCAGGCCTGGAGGATGCGCCGGTCTTCGTCCGAGGCGCCGGCAACGGTAAGGCCGTTCGGGGTGACGCCGATGGCTCTTATCCTGAACGCGCCGCTCCCCTGGAAGCCTTCCAGGCGCTCCAGATAAAGGCGGGTCATGTCGTCGATGCCGGTGTCGAGCGCCACATCCCGAGGCCAATAGGGGAGCCGGCGGCGCCGCTCGATGATGCCTTGGAACAACGTCATGTGCAGGCTGGAGACCGGGGTGAAGGCAAGCCGGTTGGCGTCAAGCATGGCGCGCATGCGCTCGCGCACCTCGATGACCGCCGCTTCGGAGGGCGAGCCGTTGACGAGGTGGCTGACGACCGTGTTGCCAGGTTCCAGGAGGAAGTTGCCCGCCGCGTCGTAACGAGTGCCGAGATGCACCGGAGGCGTCGGGTTGGTGCCTTCGAAGAAACCGGCGAGCGAGGGTCTGACCAAATCGAGCATTGCGATCTCCAGAGAAAGACCGCCTCGTGACCTAATCCTGTGTCAGGGATATGAAATTCCAGCGTCCGTCCCTGGCAATGACGCACACGTGAACATCGGTGACGTCAGCTATATTTTTCGAGAAACGCCTCGGCTGAAAGCGCACGGAAATCGTCGAGCGAAGCACGCAACCTTGCATGGTCCCAGTCCCACCAGGCGAGCGCCTGGTAGCGCTCGGCGGTGCGACGGTCGAAACGCTCGCGGATCGGCTTCGCCGGCACGCCGCCGACGATGGTGTAAGGCGCAACATCCTTCGACACCACGGCGCCGGCGCCGACCGCCGCGCCATCGCCGACGGTGACGCCGGGCAGGATGGTCGACCCATGGCCAAGCCAGGTGTCGTGGCCGATGGTGACGCGTTTCGCACGGCGCTCTGCGAAGAATTCGCTTTCGTGCTCGGCGTCGTCCCAATAGTCGGAGGCGCGGTAGGTGAAGTGGTGCAGCGTCGGCCGCCAGGTCGGATGGTTGGTGGCGTTGATGCGCACGCCGGCCGCGATGTTGGAGAACTTGCGAATGGTCGCGCACCAGACGGCGCAATCCTGCATCATGTAGGAATAGTCGCCGAGCTCGCTTTCCGAGACCCGGCTGCGATCGGCGATCTCGGTCCAGCGGCCGAGCGTCGAATTCTCGATCTGCGCGGTCGGATGAACCAGCGGTGTTTCCGACAGCTTCCTTGTCATGCCGCGATCTTTCCGGCGGCGAAGGCGGTGACGTCGATGATGCGGTCGGCGACCGCCTCGCGCACATCCTGGTCGTGGAAAATGCCGAGCAAGGCGACGCCCGCCGCCTTCTTGGCGGCGATCAACTCGACCACCACATCGCGGTTCCTGGCATCGAGCGAGGCGGTCGGCTCGTCGAGCAGCAGGACCGGATGCTCGGTGATGAAGCCGCGCGCGATGTTGACGCGCTGCTGCTCGCCGCCGGAGAAGGTCGCCGGCGGCAACGCCCAGAGCTTTTCCGGCAGGTTGAGCTGCGCCAGCAAGGCGCGCGCCTTGTCGCGCGCTGCCCCGCGCTCCTCGCCACGCTCGACCAGCGGCTCGGCGACGACGTCGAGCGCCGAGACGCGCGGCACGGTGCGCAGGAACTGGCTGACATAGCCGATCGTTTGCCGGCGCACGGCAAGCACCGTGCGCGGGCTGGCGCTGGCGAGATCGATCAGGCTGTTCTGGTGCTGGACGATGATCTGGCCCTCGTCGACGGCGTAGTTGCCGTAAAGCATTTTCAGGATCGAGCTTTTTCCCGCGCCGGACGGGCCGCCAAGCACGGCGCATTCGCCGGCGCGGATCGAGAAGGACACGCCGGCGACCACCGGCAAGCGGATGCCGTCGCGCAGGTGCATGGTGAAGCTTTTGGCGACATCGGAGACAACGAGAGGGGTGGGCATCAGAAGGTCCTCCTATTGTCGCCGATCGGCGGGAGAATATGGCCCTTTCTCCCCGTCACTATACGGGGAGAAATGTCCGGCAGGACAATGAGGGGCAGCGCCGAGGTCCAGCTGAAGTGCTCTGCGCTGGGCGACGCTCCTGGGACGGCATTGGCGTCCGCGCGCATTCCCGCCACGTCAGCGCCGCCCCTCATCGCCCTGCCGGGCACTTCTCCCCGTATAGTGACGGGGAGAAGGGGCGGCCTCGTGCGGTTTCGCCAATCTCCAACATTGCAGATAGCCCGTGACAGAGGGGGGTGACTTGGCGCCATCATCACACCTGCAAAATCGAAGAAACAAGCAACTGCGTATAGGGCGCGCGCGGGTCGTCGAGGACGCGGTCGGTCAGGCCGCTTTCGACGACGTGGCCGTCCTTCATCACCATCATGCGCTGCGACAGTAGCCGCGCCACGGCGAGGTCGTGGGTGACGACGATGGCCGCCAGGCCAAGGTCGGTGACCAGCCCGCGCAGCAGGTCGAGCAGGCGCGCCTGCACCGAGACGTCTAGGCCGCCGGTCGGTTCGTCCATGAACACCAGGCGCGGCCCGGTGACGAGGTTGCGGGCGATCTGCAGGCGCTGGCGCATGCCGCCGGAAAAGGCGCGCGGCTCGTCGTCGATGCGGTCCTCGTCGATCTCGACGCGCGACAGCCAGTCGACGGCGGTGGCGCGGATTTTTCCGTAGTGGCGGTCGCCGACGGCCATCAGCCGCTCGCCGACATTGGCGCCGGCCGACACCGTCATGCGCAGGCCATCGGCTGGGTTCTGGTGGACAAAACCCCAGTCGGTGCGCATCAGGAAGCGACGCTCGGCCTCGCTCATGCGGTAAAGCTCGCGCCATTGGCCGTCGCGCATGCGGTAGCTGGCGGTGCCGGAAGAGGGCAGCAGCCGGGTCGACAGGCAGTTGAGCAGCGTCGTCTTGCCGGAGCCCGATTCACCGACCACCGCCAGCACTTCGCCCGGCCACAGGTCGAAACTGACAGTCTCGCAGCCGACGCGCGAGCCGTAGAATTTGGACAGCGCCGAGACGCGCAGCAGCGGTTCGTCGGTCATTCGGCCGGCTCCGTTTTTTCGAGAGCAAGTTGGGCGTCAGGCGCAAGGTGGCCGCGATGGCCTTCCTCACGCCGCTTCTCGCAGTGGTCGGTGTCGGAGCAGACGAACATGTGGCCGCCATGGTCGTCGAGGATGACCTCGTCGAGATAGACGTTCTCGGCTGCGCAGAGCGCGCAGGGCTGGTCGAAGGTCTGCACCTCGAACGGATGGTCCTCGAAATCGAGGCTGACGACGTCGGTGAAGGGCGGCACGGCATAGATACGCTTTTCGCGGCCGGCGCCGAACAACTGCAAAGCCGGCGAACGATGCATCTTCGGATTGTCGAATTTCGGCGTCGGCGACGGGTCCATCACGTAGCGGCCCTCGACTTTGACCGGATAGGCGTAGGTGGTGGCGATGCGGCCGTGCCTGGCGATGTCCTCGTAGAGTTTGACATGCATCAGGCCGTATTCCTCCAGCGCATGCATCTTGCGCGTTTCGGTCTCGCGCGGCTCGAGGAAGCGCAGCGGCTCGGGGATCGGCACCTGATAGACCAGAATCTGGCCCGCGCTCAGCGGATGCTCGGGGATACGATGGCGGGTCTGGATGATCGAGGCCTCGGCCGTCTCGGTGGTGACGGCGACGTTGGCGACCTTCTTGAAGAAGGCGCGGATCGAGACGGCATTGGTGGTGTCGTCGGCGCCCTGGTCGATGACCTTCAGCACGTCGTCGGGGCCGATGATCGAAGCGGTGACCTGGACGCCGCCGGTACCCCAGCCATAGGGCATCGGCATTTCGCGCGAGGCGAAGGGCACCTGGTAGCCGGGTATGGCGATGCCTTTGAGGATGGCGCGGCGGATCATCCGCTTTGTCTGTTCGTCGAGATAAGCGAAGTTGTAGGTGACGATGTCGCTCATGGCTATACCATCCGCTCCGTGCTACCGAATTGACTTGCAAGGCGTGGAAACCGGACCCGATCGAAATGAATTCTGCCGGATGGATGCACCTCGGGATCGTGTTTCTGGCGTTCGCCGGCGCGGTCGTCTTTTTTCTTCGGCGCACGATTTTTCCGGCGCCAAGGGAAGGTTCCAACAATTCCGAAAGTTGGTACGGCGGCGGTGGTGGCTACGAGGGCCACAGTGGACACGATAGCGGTGGGCACGCCGGTCACGGTGGCGGAGACAGCTGAGCTCATTGCACGACCTCCAATTCCCTGTAGCGCGCCAGCCGCTCGGCCAGCGTGCCGGTGTGCAGCTCGAACAGATGGTGTCGTCGTCGTGGAAGTAGATCGAGCGGCCTTCGCCCTCGACGCGCGGACGCGGCGGGCGCATGTCGAGGCCGAGTTTTCTGACACGCTCGGCGTAGCGGTCGAAATCGGCGTCGTCGATCTTGAAGGCAATGTGATTGTAGCTGGGCTCGGTAAGCGGCTCGCCCTGCATGATCGCGATCCAGAGATCGCCGATCAGGAAGAATTTTTCATGCGACAGCGAGAACTGCCGGGCGCCGCTGTCATAGATCTCGCGCGCGTCGAATACGCCGGTCAGGATCTCGCTCATGCGGTCGAGGTCGCGCACGACGAAGGTTATGTGGGAGAGGCTCTCGATCATTCGGCGGCCTCCCGCTTCTCCTCGCCAGTGCGGTGATTTTCGCGGGCGTCGTGCTCGGCGCGCATACGGCGCACAAGGTCGAGCTCGGCCTGGAAGTCGACATAATGCGGCAGCTTCAGGTGCTCGACGAAGCCGGTCGCCTGGACATTGTCGGAATGCGAGATGACGAACTCCTCGTCCTGCGCGGCGGCGACGACATCCTCGCCCAATTCGCTGGCCCGCAAGGCCCGATCGCAGAGCGCCATCGCCATCGCCTTGCGCTCGCTCTGGCCGAAGACCAGGCCGTAGCCGCGGGTGAATTGCGGCGGCGCCTTGGCCGAGCCCTTGAACTGGTTGACCATCTGGCATTCGGTGACGCGGACCGACCCCAGCGGCACGGCGAAGGGCAGTTCCGGCACCTCCAGTTCCAGCTCGACCGCGCCAATGCGGATTTCGCCGACGAAGGGATGGTTGCGGGCATAACCGCGCTGGGTGGAATAGCCGAGAGCCAGCAGAAACCCCTCGTCGCCGCGCGACAGGGCCTGCAAGCGGATGTCGCGCGCCATCGGGAACTGCAGCGGCTCGCGGGTGATGTCGCCGGGGACGTGGTCGCCGGGCATGTCGCCGTCGGCCTCGATCAGGCCTTCGCGGGCGAGGATCGCCGAAACGCGCGGCATCGGCTCGGCCTCGATGGGGCGTTCCATCGGCTCGGCGACGTCGCCGCCGGCGGCAAGTTCGGGATCGAGCAGCCGGTGGGTGTAGTCGAAGGTTGGGCCGAGCAGCTGACCGCCGGGCAGGTCCTTGTAGGTCGCCGACACGCGGCGCTCGATGAGCATGGCGCCGGTATCGACCGCGCTGGTGTAGCCGAAGCGCGGCAGCGTGGTGCGATAGGCGCGGATGAGGAAGATCGCCTCGATCATGTCGCCGCGTGCCTGGACAATGGCGAGCGCGGCCAGCTCGCGGTCGTAGAGCGAACCCTCGCTCATCACCCGGTCGACGCCGAGCGCCAGCTGCTCGACGATCTGGTCGAGGCGCAACGCCGGCACTGAGCGGTCGCCGCGACGGCGATCGGCAAGCAGGCGGTGCGCATTGGCAATCGCGGCCTCGCCGCCTTTCACCGCGACATACATGTCAGGCCTCCATCGTCTTGATGCGCGTGGTGCGCGGCAGGCAGGCGACCCCGTCCGGTGCTGCCAGGATGATGTCGACGCCGCGCGGAAAGCGCTGGCCGTTCTGCTTCCACTGTTCGATGAAGTGACGCGGCATCTCGGCCGGCGCGAGCATCGCCATCTTCTCGATGCCGGGGCCTTCGAGCAGCAAGGGAACGCCCGAGGCGAGATCGCTGACGATGAGGATCAGCGTCGTCGAGCGGTCGGGATATTCCTGCGTACCTTGCGAAAAGCCATCCAGCGCCATCATCTCCGCGGGCCTGGCTACAATGGCGAAATGCGCGTCGGCCGGCGTGTTGGCGAGCGGCGCGCCGGTGTGGAAGCCGAGCCAGGATCTGACCGACGGCTCGGCTTGCAAGCCCGGATCGAGCCAGAGCGCCGTGTCGTTGTCGCAGAGCGCCAGCGCGACCGCGCCTGAAGTCGCTGACAGTGGCGCCGGCGGACGGGCAAAGGCCGGCAGCGGCTGCACGCTGCCCGGCCGCGCCATCGCATCCATGACGGCGCGGAACACCGTCTGCGCATTGAAGACCGGATCGGCGAAACCGCCTTCGATCGATTGCGTCTCCATCAGTCCTCTCCGCGCACCATGGTGAAGAAATCCACTTTTGTCGCCGCCGTCTCGGCACGGCGTTTTTCGTGCGCCTCGGTGAGCACAGCGCGCAGCGGCGCGATCACCCTGGTCTCGACAACGTCGCGATGGGCCGGGTCCTGCCACAGCGCATCGGCGATCGCGGCCAGCTTCGCCTTCTGCCTGTCGCGGCCGAGCGCATAGCTATGGCCGACCTGGCCGGAGGGCAGGCGCACCGTGGCGCGGGTGACCGTCGCCTCGCCGACATTGAAGGGCGCGCCGCCGCCGCCGATGCGGCCGCGCACCGTCACCAGGCCGGTTTCGGGGCCGCGCAGTAGCTCGGCTTCCAGGGGCAGGCCGGCCTCGCTCCAGAGCCGGGCGATCTCGTCGCCGCCGGACTGCGCCAGCGTCGCCATCGCCGCCTTGCGCCCGGCCTGCTCGCGCGCTTCCTGTCCTCGCATGGCGGCACTCCATCGGTTGCGCAAATTTGTCTATTGATATAGACAATTATACAAATTATACGCATTAGCTAGCGCGAGTCCATGACGGGTGGATGACACCGGCGAAAAGTCTGGGCTGGTGAGAGAACCGGGGGCGGGCATGAGTGGGCAGCAGGCAGCCAGCATCGAGCGGCGCAGCGGCGTTTCGCTGTGGCGGCAGATCGCCGATCAGATTTTGCAGGGAATCGCCGCCGGCGACTTTGCCGAGAACGCGGCGCTGCCGCCGGAAATGGCGCTTGCCGAACGCTATGGCGTCAACCGCCATACGGTGCGCAGCGCCATCGCGGCGCTGGTGCAGGAAGGCGTGCTCAGGGCCGAGCAGGGGCGCGGCACCTTCGTTTTGTCGCGCAAGCGGCTCTCCTACCCGATCGGCGCCCGCACGCGCTTTTCGACGGGCCTGCAGGGGCAGACGAGCGAACGGCATATTGCGCTGCTTGCCTCATCGGTTGAGCCGGCCAGCCGGCGCATCGCCGATGCCTTGAAGCTCGCCAGGGGAGCCGCCGTGCTCCGCCTGGAGACGCGCGGCGAAGCCGATGGCCATCCGGTGTCGCGCGCCACCGCCTGGTTCGACGCCAAACGCTTCGCCGGCATCGATGCCGCCATGGCGGAGACGGGATCGGTCACCGCATCGCTGAAGCGCTTCGGCATCAACGACTATCTCAGGCAATCGACGGTGCTGTCGGCGCGCCATGCCGATGCCGCCGATCTTGCCGATCTCGACCTGCAGCCCGGCGCCATCGTGCTGGTGACGGTCGCGGTCAACGTCACACTCGACGGTCAGCCGATCCAGTTTTCCGAGTCGCGGTTTCCGGCGGAGCGGGTCGAGCTGAAACTGTCGGCCAATGACTAGCTGATGCCGTAGAAGCGCGCGGCCGTGCCGCCGAAGACGGCGTCCTGCTCCACCGGCGAAAGGCCTGCCAGGAGTTCCCTCGCGGCGGCCAGCCAATTCTCGTAGGTGGCGGCGAGCTCGCACACCGGCCAGTCGCTGCCGAACATCAGCCGGTCCGGCCCGAAGCAGGCGAGCAGGTGGTCGGCATAGGGCTTGAGGCCGGCGATCGACCAGTTCGGCCCGGCCTCGGTGACCAGGCCGGAGAATTTGCAGACCACCGACGGCCGCTTCGCCAGCGCCGCCATGTCGCTCGCCCAGGGCTCTAGGATGCCCTTGGCGATGAAGGGTTTTGCCGCGTGGTCGACGACGATCGGCAGGTCAGGCATGTGGTCGGCGAGTGCGGCGACCACCGGCAAATGGCGCGGCTGCGCCAGCGCGTCGAAACGCAGGCCGAGTTTCGGCAAAAGCTTCAGCGCGGCGAGCTGCTTCGGCTTCAAAATATCAAAGGTGTCGTCGATGTCCTGCAGCATTGGCCTTATGCCGCGGAACTTCGGCCGCGCCGCCAGCCGGCGCAGCGTCGCCTCGACATCGTCGGCCTCGAGATCGACCCAGCCGACCACGGCCGCGATGCTGTCGTCCTTGTCGGCGAGGTCGAGCATGAATTCGGTTTCGGCGACGGTCGCCGCCGCCTGCACCACGACGGTGCGGGCGATGCCGGCGGCCTGCAGATGCGGCGCGAGGTCGGCCGGGAAGACGTCGCGAACGATCGGCGCGACGTGCGGCCCCATCCAGAAATAGTCGCCGCGCGCGATCTGCCAATAATGCTGGTGCGCGTCGATCCTCAGCATGGTCCTACCCGACTTCGATGACGGCCTTGATCAGGCCTGATTTCTCATGCGCCCACCTTGCGAGGTCGCGAGGCGTGCCGGCAAGGGTCGTGCGATGGGTGACGAGCTTTCCCATCTGCACGGCACCATTGCGGATCGAAGCCGCGACGTGGTCGAAGTCGGCGCTCAGCGCGTTGCGGCTGCCGATCAGTGTCATCTCGCGTTTGTGGAATTCCGGGTCGGAGAAGGTGATGTCGTCCTTGACGACACTGACGAGCACGAGGCTGCCGCCATGCGCGACATGGGCGAAGGCCGACTGCACCGACTGCGTGTTGCCGGTGGCATCGAAGACCATGTCGAAACCTTCGCCGCTGGTCGCTTCGCGCGCCAGATCGGTCGCCTGTGCCTTCGAGCCATCGAGCGTGGCGAAGCCCAGTTCGTTTTCAGCAAAGCCCAGGCGTTCGCTACTCATATCGAGCAGGCTGACATCGAGGCCGGCGATGCGGGCAAACAGGGCGGTGCCGAGCCCAATCGGGCCGGCGCCGATGACCAGCGCGCGGGCGCCAGGCTCGGCCTGCGCGCGGCGCACCGCATGCGCGCCGATGGCCAGGAATTCGACGGCGGCGGCATCGGCAAGAGAGAGACCGTTCGCCGGATAAAGATTTTGCGCCGGCACGAGGATCTCCTCGCACATGGCGCCGTCGCGATGGACGCCGAGCACTTCGATCCTGACACAGCAATTCGGCTTGCCTTTCCGGCAGGCGATGCATTTGCCGCAAGCGAGATAGGGATTGATGATGACCGCCTCGCCGGCGCTCAGCGCAACACCTTCGCCCGTCTCGACAACCGTGCCGGAGACCTCGTGGCCCATGACGCGCGGATAGGCGAGGAACGGGTGCTTGCCTTCGAAGATGTGGTAGTCGGTGCCGCAGATGCCGACATGGCTGACCGCCACCCGCGCCCAGCCGGCAGGCGGCGCCCCCGGCGCCGGGCGGTCCTCGAGGACAAGATCGCCGGGCGAGCGGCAGACGACGGCTTTCATGCTTCAATCCAGTCTGTTGATGGGGCCGCCGGCACTCGGGCTGTAGCGAAGGCCGGCGGTCGAGGTCAGCTTACTTGCCGCGGCGGCGCAGCCCGTCGAAATAGACGATGACGATGATCAGCACGCCGGTGATGATGCGCTGCCAGAAGGCGTTGACATTCAAAAGGTTGGCGCCGTTGTTAATGGTGGCGAGAATGAAGGCGCCAAGCAGCGGGCCGTGCACGGAGCCGACCGCGCCGAACAGCGAGGTGCCGCCGATCACCGATGAGGCGATCGCCTGCAGCTCCCAGCCCTCGGCCTGGGTCGGATTGCCGATGCCGATGCGCGAGGCGAGCAGTACGCCGACAAAGGCGGCGCACAGGCCGGACAGCGTATAGGCCATGTAGATGGTGCGCTGGACATTGACACCCGACAGGCGCGAGGCCTCGGCGTTGGAGCCGACCGAGAACAGGTAGCGGCCCCAGCGGCTGTGGTGCAGGAAGATGTAGGCCGGGATGCCGACCAGGATCACCATCCAGAACAGATTGGGGATGCCGACGAAGGAATTGCGCGAGAATTCCTGGAAGGCATCGTTGTTGATCGAGATCGAATTGCCGTTCGTCATCAGCAGACCAATGCCGCGCAGCGAGGTCAGCGTGGCCAGCGTGATGATGAAGGGCGGCAGGCCCATCCTGACGATGCCGAAGCCGTGGAACAACCCGATGGCGACGCCGACCAGCAGGGTGATCAGGATGGCGGCGAAGACCGGCACGCCGGCATTGATCAGCATCGCCGTGGTGACGGTGGCGAAGCCGACAACGGCGCCGACCGAGAGGTCAATGCCGCCAGTGATGATGACGAACGTCTGGCCGACCGCCAGGATGGCGATCATCGAGCCCTGACGCAGCAGGTTGGAGATGTTGTTGGCGGAGGCGAAGCTCTGGGTCGTCACCGACAGGATGACCCACAACAGAACCAGCAGCGCCAGCAGCGTCAGCCCGAATAGGGCATTGTAGTTGCGCTTCGGCTTTTCGGCCGCGATCGCCTCGGTGCTCATTTCTGTCCTCCCGGTTTTTCTTGTTTCTCGGCGAGCGCCTGAGAGAGAATGTCCTCGTGGTCGGCGGTGCGGAAGCCATGCGTGGCGACCAGCTTGCCGCGCCGGAACACATGCAGCGTGTCGGCGAGTTCATAGACCTCCGGCAGATAGGACGAGATCAGGATGATGCCGGCGCCGTTGGACAGCAGCGTCGAGAACAGGCGGTAGATCTCGGCCTTGGTGCCGACATCGACGCCGACCGTCGGCTCGTCGAAGATGAACAGCTTGGCGCCATGCGCCAGCCATTTGCCGATGACGATCTTCTGCTGGTTGCCGCCGGACAGGCTGGAGGCGAGCGCGTTGCGCGTCGGCGTCTTGATCCTGAGGCCGGCGATCTGGCGATCGGCCTCGGCCTTTTCCTGCGTGTTGGAGATCAGCAGCTTGTTCGAGATGCGCTTGTAGATCGGCAGGTTGAGGTTGAGGCCAACCGGCAAATTGAGACAGAGGCCCTGGTCGCGGCGGCTTTCCGGCGCCAACGCCATGCCGAGCCGGATCGCATCGTGCTCGGAGTTGACCTGCACCTCCTTGCCCTCCCACAGGATCTGGCCGGCCGACTTCTTGTGGCGACCGTAGAGCGTGGTGACAAATTCGCTGCGGCCGGCGCCGATCAGCCCGTAGAGGCCGACGATCTCGCCGGCACGGACGCTCATCGAGACATTCTCGAAGCCTTTCCCGGAGAGGGTCCGAGTCTCGACGATGGTGGCACCCGGCGTGAAATGCTCCTTGTGGTAGATCTGTTCGATCGAGCGGTTGATCATCATCTTGACCAGTTCGGCGTCGTTGGTCTCGGCGATGTTGCGGGTGCCGACCAGCGTGCCGTCGCGCAGCACCGACACGCGGTCGGCGAGCTCGAACACCTCTTCCATGCGATGGCTGATATAGATGATGGTAACGCCTTCGCCCTTCAGCCGGCGGATCAGCGTGAACAACTGATCGGCCTCCTTGCGGGTCAGGTAGGCGGTCGGTTCGTCGAAGATCAGGAATTTGGTACCGCGCACCGTGGCGCGGGCAGCGGCGATCAACTGCTGCTGGCCGATGGTGAGATCGCCGAGCATGACGTGCGCCGGCAGGTCGAAGCCGAGGCCATCGATGATCTTCTGCGCATCCTTGACCATGGCCCGCTGCTGCAGGATGCCGAAGCGCGAATTCTCCTCACCGAGGAACATGTTGGCGGCGACCGTGAGGTGGCGGCAGAGAACGACCTCCTGGTGCACGGCATTGATACCGAGCGCCATCGCCTCATGCGGGGTCGCCAGCGCTTCCGGCTTGCCCTCCCAGATAACGTCGCCGGAGGTGCGCGGCATGACGCCGGTGAGGAGCTTGATGAGAGTGGATTTGCCGGCGCCGTTCTCGCCGACGATGGCGTGGATCTCGCCGGATTTGAAGGCGAGGTTGACGGGCTTGAGCGCGTGCGTGCCGGGATAGCGCTTCTCCAGCCCCCTGAGTTCGAGGATCGTCCTGCCGGGCTCCAGTGTTGGAGCCGGGTGCAGGTCCTGCGCCGTCGACGTCATGACAATCCTCCCAGATCGGCCTTACGATTGGCACGCAACGGTGCGGCGGGCTGCACCGTCAAGGGCACTTCAAGCCACCGGATTCCAGATTTGCTGGTGTTTCCGGGGCAGCGAGGCCCCGGAAACAGTGCGCCTATCGCGATGCTTAGTCGAGCTTCGGATTGAGCAGCGCGTCGATCTTCGGCTCTTTCATGTTGGCCTTGGTGACGAGATTGGCACCGGTGTCGACATTGGCCTCGACTTTCTCGCCCTTCGAGGCGGCAAGCGCGGTCTTGATGCCGTCATAACCCATCCGGTACGGATCCTGCACGACGAGGCCGGAAATGACGCCGTCATTGAGGAACTTGATCAGCTTCTCATCGCTGTCGAAACCGATCAGCCCGACCTTGCCGGCCAGGTTGTTCTCGGCAATCGCCTGGCCGACGCCCTGCGCCATGATCAGGTTGGAGGCGAAGATGCCTTTCAGGTCCGGATTGGCGGTGATCAGGTCGGTGGCGATGTTGAGGCCGGTCGTGGCCTGGCCGTCGGCATATTTGTCGGCGATCAGTTCGAGGCCGGGATATTTGGCCTTGAGCTGTTCCTTGAAGCCCTGGGCGCGCTGCTCGAGCGAGCCGGCGCCCGGCAGCGCGGTGATCAGCGCAACCTTGCCTTCAACCTTGTCGCCATTGGCAGCGCCGATGGCCGCGGCAAGTCCGTCAGCGGCGACGCGGCCGCCCTGGACATTGTCGGTGGTCAGGAACGAAGTGAAGGCCTTGGAGTCGGCTCCGGAGTCGATGCCGATGACCTTGACCTTGGTGGCGGCCTCGTCGATCGGCTTGCCGAGCGCCTTGGCTTCGGTCGGCGCGATGACGACAGCAGCCGGATTGCCGGCGACGGCATTCTCGAGGATCGAGATCTGGCCGTTGACGTCGGTTTCGGCCTGGGCGCCGAGCTCCGGCACATTGATGCCGAGATCCTTGCCGGCCTTGCGGGCGCCGGCCAGCACGATCTGCCAGTAGAACGAGGTGGTGTCCTTGACGATGATCGGGATGGTCACGTCAGCCGCCGAGGCCGGCGCCGAATGCATGGCGCCTGCGAGCATCGAGGCGGCGGCGAGCGCGACGAAGGCGCGGCGGTTGAGAATGCTGGTCACGAATTTCATGAGGGTTCCTCCCTAGATCGCCTGGTGAAGGTTACGGAAGCTCCGTTCGGATAGGCGCTGCCCCAACAGAACTTTATCAATAAAAAACATTTGCCGTTTTTTGATAGTGCATCGATCCGGTCGATGCAAGTGCTGTTTCGTCGCTGCGCAAAGGCCTTTGAGTTTGCCGTCGCTACGTTCGAACGCTTCCGATCCTCTCGAATTGAGATGGAATATTAGTTCCATGCAAGTGTCAATATGGAATATTCATTCTCTCGTGATCGTGAGGCATGCTCGCCCATGCGACGCACCGAGCCGGGCAGGAGCTCCGCCTTTCAGCCGAGTTCCTGAACCACCGTATAAGGATCGTATTTCGCGTATTCCGCCGGCGGCACCTCGATGTCGAGCAGCTCCAGATTGCGCGTCAGGTTGGCCGGCTTGGCCGTGCCGGTCAGCACAGAAGCGACGACCGGCTCATGCAATGGAAACTGGAAGGCAGCGGCCGCGAGCGGATAGCCGCCGTCAGCCGCGATCCGCTCCATCGCGCCGACGCGGTCGAGGATATCCTTGCTCGCCGGCTGGTAGTCGAAATGCGCGCCATGCACCGGACCGGTCGCCAATATGCCCGAGTTGAAGACGCCGCCGATGATCAGGGACGTCCGGCGCTGCCGGCAGAGCGGCAGCAACTCGGCCTCGGCGCTGCGGTCGAGGAGCGAATAGCGGCTGGCGAGCAGGATGCAGTCGAGCGGCGCCCGGCTGAGCACATCGAGACAGATCCGCACCTCGTTGACGCCGAGGCCGTAGGCGGAAATCGTGCCGGACGATTTCAGCTCCTCCAGCGCCTTCAACCCGCCATCCATGAACTGGCGGAAATGCAGCTTCGTCTTCTCGACGCCATGCGTGTAGGTGCCGATGTCGTGGACGAACAGGATGTCGATCTTGTTGAGGCCAAGACGCGCGTAGCTGAACTCGACAGAGCGCATGATGCCATCATAGGAATAGTCGTAGTCGAGCGCGAAGGGCAGCGGATCGACATAGGAATGATCCGGCACCTGGTCTTCCGGCACGGGGCGGAACAGGCGCCCGACCTTGGTCGACAACACATAGGACGAGCGCGGCTTCTCGCGCAGGAAATCGCCTGTTCGCCGCTCCGACAGGCCAAAGCCATAGAAGGGCGCGGTGTCGAAATAGCGCAGGCCGCCATCCCAGGCCGTCTGCAGCGTTTCCATCGCCGGCTCACGTGGGCAGGCGCGGTAGAGCCCGCCGATCGCGGCGCCACCGAAGCTGATTTCGGTGACCTCGAGCGCAGTGGTGCCGATCCGGCGTTTGTTCATAAGGCCTCCCCTTGCGGGCCGTCTGGTCGCCCGCGATCATTTGTCGGTGGTTAGAGCGTCGCGCCGAGGTGCCAGGGCACGAACTCGTTGTCGCCGTAGCCGAACGCCTCGCTCTTGGTCTTACGACCGGACGCCGTCTCAACGATGAGCTCGAAGATCTCGCGGCCCATGCCAGCGATGGTCTTCTCGCCGGAAGCGATGACGCCGCAATTGACGTCCATGTCCTCTTCCATCTGGTGGTACATGGTCGAGTTGGTGGCGACCTTGATCGAGGGCGTCGGACGGCAGCCGAAGCAGGAGCCGCGGCCGGTGGTGAAGACAATGACATTGGCGCCGCCCGCCACCTGGCCGGTGGCGGAGACCGGATCGTAGCCGGGCGTGTCCATGAACACCAGGCCGTGGCCGGTGACCTTCTCGGCATAGCCGAAAACGCCATTGAGCGGCGTCTGGCCACCCTTGGCGACCGCGCCCAGCGACTTCTCCAGGATGGTGGTCAGGCCGCCGCGCTTGTTGCCGGGCGAGGGGTTGTTGTCGATCGAGGCGCCGTGCTTGGCGACATGGTCCTCCCACCACTTCACATAGCCGTCGAGCTTGGCCGCGATATCGGGGCTTGCCGCGCGATAGGCCAACAGATGCTCGGCGCCGTAAATCTCCGTCGTCTCGGACAGGATGCCGATGCCGCCGACGCCGGCGAGGATATCGACGGCCGCGCCCAGCGCCGGATTGGCGGTGATGCCCGACATGCCATCGGAGCCGCCGCATTGCAGGCCAACGACGATCTCGCTGACCGGAATCGGTTCACGCTTGAGGTGACCGACTTCCTCGGCGATCTCGGCGAGCACGCCCATCGCCTTCTCGACCGATTTGCGCGAGCCGCCGGCTTCCTGGATGTTGAAATGGCGCTTGCCCGCGGCGACACCCTTCTGGCCGTAAAGGGTCAACTGATTGACCTCGCAACCCAGCCCGACCATCATCACGCCGCCGAAATTCGGATGACGGGCATAGCCGGCGAGCGTCCGGTGCAGGACCATCATGCCGTCGCCGGTGCCGCTCATGCCGCAGCCCTGGCCATGCACGATCGGCACGAAGCCGTCGATTCCCGGATATTTCGGCAAGAGCGTTCTGTTGGCCTCGTCGGCGATGGCGTGGCAGACGGTGGCCGAGCAGTTGACGCTGGCGATGATGCCGATGAAGTTGCGGGTGCCAGCGCGGCCATCGGCGCGGCGGTAGCCCATGAAGGTGCGGGCACGGTCGGCCTCGGTCGCGTGCTCGGCCTCGCTCGGCGGCACCACCGGCAGGCGGCCGCTCTCGAAAACCAAATTGTGCGAATGGACATGCTCGCCAGGCGCAATGTCCAGCGTGGCACGGCCGATCGCCTGAGCATATTTCACTACCGCCTCGCCGGCCGCGATCGGCTTGACCGCCACCTTGTGGCCAGGGTCGATCACCGCGACGGCGACATCACCACCCGGCAACGCCGTGCCGATCTCGATGCGGCCATTGGCGACCGCGACATTGTCGGCGGGAGACAGGAGGATGCTGTTTGCGGCGTTCACGGGCGGTTTCCTGGGATGTTCCTGGGTGCGTGGGCGGATTGACACGCGTCAGTTAATGGATAATGTCTTTTATCGTGAAAAAACATTTTTGCGTCAAATGTTTTTTCGCGAGGGCGCCGTCTGTGAGGGCGCAAGGGCCAGTCCGCCGGCGTCCGAAAAGCGATTCAGCTTTCCGGAAGCATGCGTTAGGAACGTATCGCGCTTCAGGCCGGCCACTGCAAGCGCCGGCGCGCAACGGGGCGGGGAATGTCGAAAAGCAACAACGTCTACAAGGATGCCTATAATCGCTGCCTCAGGCTGCTCGACGAGACACAAAGCCTGCCGTCGGAGCCGGAATTGGGCACCCTGCTCGGTGTCAGCCGCACCACAGTGCGCAGCATCCTTGCACGCATGGCGGAAATCGGGCTGATCGCCTGGAACAAGCGCAGCAAGACGGTGCTGCGCGCGCCGCGGCCGGACGACTTCTTCCCCGAGGAGGAGACCGACACGCTGGCCGAGATCATCGAGCGCTCGTTCATGCGCAGGCTACTTGCCGGTGGCGCCGAGGCAGGCATGCAGATCAACGAGCTGGAGCTGGCGCGCGAGATCGGCGTCGGCACCACCAGCGTGCGCGAATTCCTCATCCGCTTTTCCCGCTTCGGCCTGATCGAGAAGCGGCGCAACAGCCACTGGGTGCTGAAGGGCTTTACCCGTGCTTTCGCGCTGGAGCTGACCGAAATCCGCGAAATGTTCGAGCTACGCTCGGCCGCCGCTTTCGCCGCCTTGCCCGAGGAAAGCCCGGTCTGGTCCGATCTCGACCGACTGGAGGATGAGCATCGCCAGTTGGCGCGCGAAATCGCCACGCGCTTCACGGCGTTTTCCGAGTTGGATGAGCGCTTCCACCGGCTGATCCACCGCGCCTCGCACAACCGCTTCATCGTCGACTTCTACGACGTCATCGCCATGATCTTCCACTACCACTACCAGTGGAACAAGGCTCAGGAGCGCGAGCGCAACGAGGTCGCCGTCCAGGAGCATCTGGCCTATATCGCGGCGCTGAAGTCGCGCGATCTCGGCAAAGTCGACGCCGCCTGCCGCAAGCACCTGAAGTCGGCGCGCCAGACGCTGTTGACCTCGATTCCCGAGGGGCGGCAGCCGCAACACGCCTGAGCCGCGCCCGGGTCCCGGCGATACGCACTGGTCGCGCCGCGTTGCCGCAGCCGCGATTTGGCGATTTTCGCTCCGTTGGCCGCATGCTACGTATCTGCCATTGCTGCGTGGAGAGGCAGAGCTTGGACATCCGGCGGAGACAATGGAGCATAAGGGTCGCGTTCGTCGCGATCTTGGTGCTTGTGCTCCAGTCGGCGCTTGGCGCCTTCGCGGCCGGGCCGGCCGCCGCGCAGCTCGACGCCTTCGGCAATGTCATCTGCACGCATGAGGGCGCTACCCAGCTTCCCAGCAGCGATCCGCACCAGCAGCACATGCCGGCCTGCTGCGTGCTTGGTTGCAGCATGGTTTCCGCTACCCACGCGCCGCCGCCCGATGCCAGCGTTCTCGTCCGCAGCCTCGTCCTTGAGGCCGTGGTGTTCGCGCCGCCGGCCTTCACACATGTCGATTTCGCCCGCGATCGCTCTCCATCGAACCCGCGCGCGCCGCCAGCGACGGCCTGATCCGTCTCGGCTCGCCTCGCAGAACCTTTCGCGGGCGCATTCATCCAACATCCGGACCGTCCGCGGCGTCGCGGCGGTGCGATTACCGCATCATGGAGCAACCATGTCTTCTTTTACCGCAACGCAGGCCAGCGCCTCTTGCCGCAGCAACCGATCCCGGCGCTGGCAGCGCCTCGGCATCGTCCTTTCCACCCTCGCCATGCTGTTCGTCGGCGCTCCCGCCGCCTTCGCGCATGAATTCAAGGCCGGCGATCTCGAAATCGAGCATCCCTGGTCGCGGGCCACGCCTGCCGGCGCCAAGGTGGCTGGCGGCTATTTCACCATCGTCAACAAAGGCAGCGCGCCGGACAGGCTGCTGTCGATCGCCTCCGACATTTCGGAGAAGGCGGAACTGCATGAGATGGGCGTCAAGGACGGCGTCATGACCATGCGGCCGGTCGGCGGCGGCCTCGAGATTTCTGCCGGCGGCAAGGTCGAGCTCAAGCCCGGCACCTATCATGTGATGTTCCTCGGGCTGAAGCGGCAGCCCAAAC
>NZ_RZOT01000119.1:0-12279 GCF_003999085.1 Mesorhizobium sp. M4A.F.Ca.ET.090.04.2.1 | reverse complement strand
GACCGGCACCGCCTTCATCTTGAGCAGCGTCGAGATGGTGGCGCGGGCGTTGAGGTAGCGGCGGCGCTCCTCGGTGTCGCCGAGCGTGAGCAGGATCTGGCCGGATTTCAGCCCGCCCTTGCCGAGCGCGTCCGACCAGGCACCGGCGAGCGCGATCTGGCCAACGGCGGCGGCGGCCTGGCTCTCTTCCAGCTTCAGCGCCCTCTTTCCAAGACCGAGGATAGTGCGGCCGAGCGCGATCGCGCCCGAGGAGACGACGAGCACTTCGGCGCCGCCATGGGCAAGCACCGCAATGTCGTCGGCCAGCGAATCCAGCCAGTCGCGCTTCAGCCCCGTGCCGCGGTCGACAAGCAGCGCCGAGCCGATCTTGACGGTGATGCGCCGGTATTTCTTCAGCGACTGCATGGTCACTGCCAGCGCGTGTCGACGGGAGCGGGAACCGCGTCGCGCGCCTCGGCCACGACAGCCATCAGCGCGCGCTGCACCGCTTCCACGCCTTCGCCGGTGACGGCCGACAACAGCATCGGCGCGCGACCGGCGGCGCGCTTCAGCGAGGCCGTCTTCTTCTTGCGCGCCTCGGCGTCGAGGATGTCGATCTGGCAGAGCGCCACGATCTCGACTTTCTCGGCCAGCCCATGGCCATAGGCCTCGAGCTCGGCACGCACGGTCTTGTATGCCTTGCCAGGATTCTCCTCCTGGGCGGAGACGAGATGCAGCAAGACGCGCGTGCGCTCGACATGGCCGAGGAACCGGTCGCCAATACCGACGCCCTCATGCGCGCCCTCGATCAGCCCGGGGATGTCGGCGATGACGAATTCGCGGCCGTCGATGCGGGCGACGCCGAGGCCGGGATAGAGCGTGGTGAAGGGATAGTCGGCGATCTTCGGCTTGGCGGCGGTGACGGCGGCGAGGAAGGTCGACTTGCCGGCATTGGGCAGGCCGACCAGGCCGGCATCCGCGATCAGCTTCAGCCGCAGCCAGATGCTGAGCTCCTCGCCCGGCAGGCCGGGATTGGCGCGGCGCGGCGCCTGGTTGGTCGAGGTCTTGAAATGCTGGTTGCCGAAGCCGCCATTGCCGCCCTTGGCAAGCAGGAAGCGCTGGCCGACCACTGTGATGTCGCAGATCAGCGTCTCATTGTCCTCGGCAAAGATCTGGGTTCCGACCGGCACTTTCAGCGTGACGTCGGCGCCCTTGGCGCCGGTCATGTTGCGGCCCATGCCGTGCGTGCCGGTCTTGGCCTTGAAGTGCTGCTGATAGCGATAGTCGATCAGCGTGTTCAGTCCGTCGACCGCCTCCGCCCAGACATCGCCGCCGCGGCCGCCATCGCCGCCATCCGGCCCGCCGAACTCGATGAACTTCTCGCGCCGGAACGACACCGAGCCGGCGCCACCGTCGCCGGAGCGGATATAAACCTTTGCCTGGTCGAGAAATTTCATCGTCGTTTCGAGTTTCTGCTGATGGCCTTGAGCGATTGCTCTAAGGCATGTTGAGATTCAGGTCAGGCCGAGCCGAAAATGGCGAGTTCCGAGAACCGGAGCGGAGCGTATTTGAGTACGCGAGCACCGGAAGCGCAGGAAACCGGCATTTGCAGGCCGGCATCACCTGAATCTCGACATGCCTTAAACCAAGGCGGGGCACAGCGCGAGGCCGATTTGCGACTAAAGCGCCGGATGCCCTTTTGCAAAGGACGCGGTAGCACTGTTGGCGGGCGGGACTGAAGGGGCGCGGCAATGAAGCTTGTCACCTACAACATCCAGTATGGCATAGGTCTCGACGACCGTTACGATGTTTCCCGCATCGCCGATGCCGTGCGCGGCGCCGACGTGATCGCGCTGCAGGAGGTCACCCGCAACAACCCCAGGAACAACAACCGCGACATGGTGGCCGAACTCGGCGAGGCGCTGCCTGACTACTTTGCCGCCTATGGCAGCAATTTCGAGGTCAATATCAGCTCGCGCCTGGAGGCCGGCCGCGCCATCACGACCACCTTCCAGCTCGGCAACATGGTGTTGTCGAAGACACCCATTCATCTGTCGCGCAACCTTCTCCTTCCGCGCAGCCGCAGCCTGGAGGCGATGAATTTCCAGCGTGGCGCGCTCGAGGCGCTGATCGAGACACCGCTCGGCTTTATCCGCTTCTACTCCACGCATCTCGACCATCGCAGCCCTGTCGAACGTCAAAGCCAGATCCGGTTCCTGCGTCAGCGCCTGTTGAACTATGCGCTGGAGGGCGGCGGCCTTTCCGGCATTCCCGAGATCGGCCTGCCGGATCTGCCCTACCCGGAAGCCTTCATCGTCATGGGCGACTTCAACATGCTGCCCGGCTCGCCCGAATATGTCGACCTTGCCGGCCGCCCGGACCACGAATTCGGCATGCCGCTCACCGCCGATCTCGCTGTCGATGTCGCGGAGCGCCTCGGCGTCCCGGATCTCGCCACCTGGGTCGACCCGAAACGGCCCGACGATGCGAGCCGCCACAAGCGCATCGACTACATCTTCACCAGCGCCTCGCTCGCCAGATCGCTGAAGCGCCTCTGGGTCGACCGGCAAGCGGTGGGTTCGGACCATCTGCCGGTCTGGGCCGAATTGGATTGACCTGGAAAACTTTCCGAACTGTCGAAGCGATGCGCTGATGTGTGTCGAGATTCAGGTCAGGCCGAGTCGAAAACGCTGGTTTCCGAGAACCGGAGCGGAGCGTGCTTGAGGCACGTGAGCACCGGAAGCACAGGAAACCAACGTTTGCAGACCGGCCTCACCTGAATATCGGCACACATCAAAAGTGGACCCAGTTGCGCAAGCTGGTCCACGTCTTGCGATCGAGCCGGTAGCGCTCGACCGGCACCTGGCCGGCGACGATCGAGTTCAGCATGCCCTGGCCGGCATACTGGAAGCCACACTTGTGAATGACCCGGCGAGAGGCCGGGTTAATGACCCGGGTCGAGGCCTGCAGCACCTGGATCGAGGTCCTCTGGAAGGCGAGGTCGACCAGCGCGTGCGCCGCTTCCGTGGCGTAGCCACGCTTCCAGTAAGGTTCACCGATCCAATAGCCGAGCTCCAGCCCGCGATCGGTGGTGTTGAGCCCCGCGCAGCCGACGAAGGTGCCGGTGCCGGCAAGCGTCAGCGCGTAGACGATGCCGGCGCGGCGCGACGCTGCCATGGCGAGGAAGGCGCGTGCCTCGGCCTCGCCGTAGGGATGCGGCATGCGAACCAGCATCTCGGCCACGTGACGATTGTCGGCGAGCGCCACCAGTTGCCCGATGTCGCTGTCGCGCGGGGCGCGCATCACCAGCCGCTCGGTGGCCAGCACCGGGCAGTCTATCGCGTAACTTTCGTCGTCCGTGTCTTCCGCTTCGGCAACCATTTTCAGTCCTCCAGGCAAAGAAAAAAGGGGAGATGGAAACCCATCTCCCCTGATCCTTTTCCTGGCCTGGCCAGACACCGGTTCCCGAGATGGGTGCCGGTGTTGTGGTGCGGAAACCGGCTATTCCGCTGCTTTGGTAATCGGGTTCACCGAGACGTAGGTTCGGCCGTTGGCTTTTTTGTTGAAGGCGACTGCGCCGGCTTCGAGCGCAAACAGGGTGTGGTCCGTGCCCATGCCTACGTTGGTGCCCGGATGCCACGAGGTGCCGCGTTGACGAATGATGATGTTGCCCGGAATCACGGCTTCGCCGCCGAACTTCTTCACGCCGAGCCGCTTGGAGTGCGAGTCGCGACCGTTGCGCGACGAACCGCCAGCTTTCTTGTGTGCCATCTAACTAACTCCGATACGCCGCGAGGGCGTTTGAATGGTCTTATGAACGCGTTCGCGTTCCGTTTCAAGTCCGATCCGGCGATCGTTTCGCCGGATGCGCCTTACTTCTTCGCCAGCTCCTTGGCCTGCTCGCGCCAGTCCTTGATCTGGTCGGCGCTGAACGGCATGTGCTCGTCGATCTTGGCGACATCCTTGTCGGAGAGCTTGGCGAGCTGCGCGAAGGTGATGATGCCCTGCTCGTTGAGGTCCTTGGCGGCGACCGGGCCGATGCCCTTGATCACGGTCAGGTCGTCCGGCTCGCCCTTCGGCGCCTTGAACAGCGGCGCAGCAGCGGCTTCGGCCTTGGCTTCCTCCTTCGGAGCAGCTTCCTTCTTGGCCTTGGCCTCCTTCGGAGCGGCTTCGGCCTTCGCCTCGACAGCAGCCTCGGCCTTGGCTTCCGGCTTGGCGGCGG
Source organism: Mesorhizobium sp. M4A.F.Ca.ET.090.04.2.1 (assembly GCF_003999085.1). Classification (NCBI taxonomy): domain Bacteria; kingdom Pseudomonadati; phylum Pseudomonadota; class Alphaproteobacteria; order Hyphomicrobiales; family Phyllobacteriaceae; genus Mesorhizobium; species Mesorhizobium sp. M4A.F.Ca.ET.090.04.2.1. The sequence goes on along the minus strand of NZ_RZOT01000119.1, from coordinate 8,078 downwards.
CCTTCTTCGCCGGCTTTGCGCCACCCAGCAGGATCTCGGCGATCCTGACGGTGGTCAGAAGCTGGCGGTGGCCGATCTTGCGGCGCGAATTCTGCCGGCGGCGCTTCTTGAAAGCGATGACGGTGCGGTTCTTGCCCTGTTCGACGACTTCGGCCGTGACCAGAGCGCCATCGACGAACGGCGCGCCGAAGGTGACGTTCTCGCCCTCGCCATGCGCCAGCACATTGCCGATCTCGACGATGTCGCCGACCTTGGCTTCGAGTTTCTCGATCTTCAGGAGATCGTTGGCGGCGACGCGGTACTGCTTGCCGCCCGTTTTGATGACTGCGAACATTTTTTGCCTTTCGCTGTTCGGTCGGCCTCGATGAGCCGCATCGAGCGGATCGGCCGTCTTTTTGTCAGTCTGCGGGTTCAAAAAACAAGCGGCGCGGAAGAACCCTCCACGCCGATTGCGCGCGTTCCCTAACCGAAGGTCCGGTCAAAGTCAAGGCAAGCAGCCGACACCATGAACGTCCGGCAGTTCGCGAGGCCCGGGCCGGCTGCCGCCCGCATGCGAGGCGGACCATGACGCTCGCGGACTGGCCGTCTGCCGGCCCGTCGGAGCCGCCTGGCCGTGACCAAATCGACACCGCGTCAAAGAAGCCGCTCATCCGGCAGATTTGGCCTTGTAACCTTTACGTCCAGTCGTTATCTAGTGCGCCGCGCCGGCAACGGCCGACCATGACCGCGGAGAGGTGGCAGAGTGGTCGAATGCACCGCACTCGAAATGCGGCATGCTCGCAAGGGCATCGGGGGTTCGAATCCCTCCCTCTCCGCCATCCTGCTCGCTCTTCGAGCTTCGCCGAACAGCCCGCTCCGTCGCGCGAAGCAGGTTGCCCCTCCGAAGCTTTAGCGCAGGAGGGCGGCTCGGAGCCTCTCCCGACATCCGCCTTTCACTGCCTCACATCGGCCTCGCGGATGAAATCGCGCAACCTTTCCATGTCCCAGGACAGCGGGCGGTCGTCGCTGTAGTGCCCGACGCGCTGGCGGATGGCGCGATAGATGGCATCGGTGCCTGGCGCCCGTGCCGCGCGGTCGGACAGGAAATCATGCGCCTGCGCGGCCGCCATGAGTTCGATCGCCAGAATGTATTCGGCGTTGTCGATGACCGCCAAGAGCTTGTTGGCCGCCACCGTCGGGTGGGCGAGGAAATCCTCCTGCAGGCCGGATGTCACGCCGCCGTCGGTTGCTGCCGGCGCGGCAAGGCGCCGATTGACGTTGCTTAGCGACGTGGCGGTGTACTGGGCGATCATGAAGCCCGAGTTGCAACCGCCTTCCGCCGCGAGAAATGCCGGCAGATTGTTGACCAGCGGGTTGACCAGGCGGTCGATGCGACGTTCGCTCATGGCGGCGACCTGCGCCAGCGCAATCGTCAAACTGTCGGCGGTCTGACCGAGCGCGGCCGCGACCGGATGCGCCTGCGAAAACACCCGCGGGTCATCGAGCGAGCCGGATACGATGGGATTGTCGGTTACCGAAGCCAGTTCGCGATCGACCAGTTGCGCGGAGCGCTCAAGCACTTCGCGCGCCGCGCCATGCACATGCGGCACCGCGCGGAGGCTGAGGGCGTCTTGCGTGCGACTGCCATGCGCAGCCGCGATCAGCCCGCTGCCATCGAGCAGGCGCCGCAATGAAGCGCCAACCGACTGGATGCCGGGCGAAGGCCGCATGGCAAGCACATCTTCGTCGAAGGCCGCCATCTGCCCGCCGGCGGCCTCCAGCGTGAGCGCCGCGGCGGCATCGGCCCAACCCAATAGACGCTCGGCGCGAGCCACCGCGATGCTTGTCAGGCCGGTTGCGCACGCCGTGCCGTTGACGAGGCTCAAACCTTCCTTGGCGCCCAGCACCAGCGGCTCGAGGCCGATCTCGGCCAAAGCCTCGCGACCGTTCATCCTGCGCCCGGCGACCCTTGCCATGCCCTCGCCGATCAGCACCAGCGCTATATGGGCATTGTGCGTGAGATATCCGGCGGATCCCCGAGAAGGAACTTCCGGAATGCAGTCGCGCTCAAGGAAGGTGAGCAGATTGCGGACGATCTCAGGCCGCACGCCCGAATGGCCATGCGCGAAATTTGCCACCTGCACGGCGATGATGGCGCGGATCCCGCGTTCGGGCGCCAGTTCGCCGACGCCGCAAGCGTGGCTGAGAATGATGTTGCGCGACAGCTTCTCCTGGAGGGCAGGCGCCACCACCTGGCTCGAAAGCGCCCCGACGCCCGTATTCACGCCATAGGCGCGGATGCCCTTTTCGACGAGGCTTGCCACGATGCGGTTCGCATGCGCGATGCGATCCCAGGCGGCCGGCGCCAACGCCAGCTTTTCGCCGTCTCCCACGCGCGCGATGTCGCGCCAATTTGCGGCATTGTCGATGATTATCGTCATTCGTGCATTCCACTTGGGGCTGACAGCCCTCAAAAACTGCGCTGGGTCCTCCAGCAGCGTCGTACCTAGAGCTTTTCCGGCACAGCCTTTGTCGGAATTTCGCCGCGGCGGGGGAAAAATTCAGCGGAACGTGGCTCCTGCCAATCGGCGTTCGGCAACTGCCGGCCGGAATGCGCGGTTGCGATCGCCAGACGTGGTCTGGGCAGACAGGGCGTCCGCGGCCCGGGAGTTTGTCCCTCGGTCTCGGCGGTTGCGCCTGACCTAGACCGCGCGATGCCCCGCAATCGCTTCGAGAAAAATCTCGCCGAACTCCCTCAGCTTGGCCTCGCCGACGCCGTTCACTTCGGCGAAAGCGTCGAGGTCGTTCGGGCGGCGCTCGGCCATGTCGATCAGCGTGCGGTCGGAGAACACGACATAGGCCGGCACCTGGCGTTCCTTGGCCAGGCGCAGCCTCAGGGCCTTGAGCGTGGCGAGCAGCGCTGCATCCACGCCGTCCGCCTCCGCGCCGCCACCCTCGCCGGAACGCGCTTTGCCACGCATGGCGCGGTGCCGCGTCTCGACGCGATACTCGAACGAAACCTCGCCACGACCGAGCGCATGGCCGTTTTCGGAAATGGCAAGACCGCCATGACCGGCGGGATCAGGTACGAGAAACCCGCCGGCGACGAGCTGGCGGATCAGCGACAGCCATGCGGGCCGCTTGTGCGCCGTCCCGCTGCCGAAGCTTCCAAGCCTGTGATGGCTCCTGGCCAGCACCTTCTCGGTTTCGTGGCCGAGCAGGATGTCGATGACATGGGCGGCGCCGAAACGTTCGCCGCTCTGGGCGACGGCGGCAAGGATGAGGCGCGCCTCGGCGCTGCCGTCCGCGCGCGGCACCTGCTCGAGGCAATTGTCGCAATTGCCGCACGGCTCGGCCTGTTCGCCGAAATAGCCGAGCAGCACCTGGCGCCGGCACTGCGCCGTCTCGCAATAGCCGATCAGCGTATCGAGCCGGCCATGCGAGCGCCTTTTGTGCTCCGGCGAGGCGTCCTCATCCTCGATGAACATGCGGCGTGTGCGGATGTCGCCGAGGCCGAACAGCATATGCGCCTCTGCCGGCCGGCCGTCACGGCCGGCGCGGCCGATCTCCTGGTAATAGGCTTCCAGGCTGCTGGGCAGGTCGGTGTGGACGACATAGGCGACGTCGGGCTTGTCGATGCCCATGCCGAAGGCGATGGTGGCCACCATGACGACGCCGGAGAGCGTCATGAAGGCGTTTTGATTCGCTTCACGCGCGTCCTTGCTCATGCCGGCATGATAGGCGAGCGCGGTGACGCCGTTCTTCTCGAGGAAGGCCGCCACCTCCTCCGTCTTCCTGCGCGACAGGCAATAGACGATGCCGCTGCGCCCTGGATGGCGTTCGATGAAGCGCAGCAACTGGCGCTTGCTGTCCTGCTTGGCCTCGATGGCAAGCTTGATGTTCGGCCGGTCGAAGCCCAGCACCAGGGTCTCGACGCGCCCGGAGAACAGCCGGGCTTCGATGTCGGCGCGAGTCCCTTCGTCCGCCGTCGCCGTCAGCGCGATGACGGGCACATCCGGGAAGATGCCGCCGAGCCGCGACAGGTCTTCATATTCGCGCCGGAATGCTGGCCCCCATTGCGAAATGCAATGCGCCTCGTCGATGGCGATCAGGCGGACGTCGAGCCTGGCCAGCGCATCGAGCATGCGCTCGGTCATCAGCCGCTCCGGCGCGAGATAGAGCAACCGCGTCTGGCCCGACGCGACACGGCGCCAGGCGGCGACATTGGCCTCGCGGTCGAGCGAGGAATTGATCGTGTCGGCGGCCACACCCGCCAGACGCAGCGCCGCGACCTGGTCCTGCATCAGCGCCACCAGCGGCGACACGACGATGGTGAGCCCGCCCAGCACCAGCGCCGGGACCTGGTAGCAGAGCGATTTGCCGGCGCCGGTCGGCATCACCGCCAGCACATGGCGTCCGTTGAGCAGCGCTTCCATCACAGCGGCCTGGCCGGGGCGAAAATCGTCGTAGCCGAACACGTCCTTGAGGACGCGATGCTTGGCATCCCGTGCATCCGCCGGGACGCTCGCCGCCGATCTATGCATCACCCGATGGTCCCCGGTTTGGTCGAGGCGATGGTCTTAAAGGCAAGATCGCCCGAGCGCCACCCGCCGCGTGTGCCACCTGCGTTCTGGTCGGCTGCGAGCGGGCGGATCATGCGCCGCTGCAGGCGCTCGATGACGCGACTCACTCTCCACGTTCGCCCTTTCCGGCGTTCAGATCTGACGGCAACTCATAACCGAATTCGCGGCAGAACATCTCGACGCGGGTGAGGAAGGCCGGCGGCAGACCCTGGAGATAGGTCCTGAGCGCCTCATTGCGTTCCCATTTCCGCAACGAGGTGGCGCGGATCGGATTGTCCGCATCCGCGCTGAAGCGGATCGCCGGCGCGAGGCCGAACGCGCCGGAGATCCTCGCCTGCGCGGCATCCGGCTCGGCAATCAGATCCTCATAGCGCAGGTAGAGGATCTTGCGCGCCGGCTGGGCTTCGCGCAACCGGTTCAAGCCGGCATACTCCGCCTCCCAGCGTTCGGTCGTGACATGAAAGGGCCGCAGATGCACCGTCTCCGGATGCGCGCTGGTCAGCACGTCGAAAGGATGGCGCACACAATAGATCAGGCCGATGCCGGCGGGCAGTTGCCATAGCTGCTCGTGGCTTTGGGCAGTGCGCTTGACGACGAGACTGGCATGCGGGCGTTTCAGTTCGAGCAGCTTTGGAAAGGGCGATTCGAATTCATGGACATAGGTGTCGTCGAAACAGCCCATCAGCCGGCGGGCGAGCGTGGTTCCGCTGCGCGCGCAGCCGGCTATGAATATCCGCCTGGGCTGCTTGGTCCGGATCCCGAGGCGTCGAAGCCGTTCCGACAGCGGCGAGGCCACCTGGCGAATGGTTCTGGCAAGCCGGTCCGCCATCCGCTCCGGCATCGAATGGATTTCGGCGAGCGCTATGCCGCTCTCGCCGGCGGCGGCATAGAGCAGCCATGTCCGGCCGTCCTCCTCGAAGATCGCCGGATCGCGCAAGGCGTTTTCCCGGCCTCTTGCCAGCCCCGTCCGGCTGCGCCGGACAGGCTCGCCATTGCCTTCGAATCCACATGACGGCCGCAGCAATTCGGTCATGCCCCGCACCTTCCAGCGGCGCCAGTCCAGCGCGAGATCAACAGTCCCATGGAGGATCCGCTCCGGCGCATCGCCCCGGCGCGTGTAGTAGACCCTGAGCCGCTCGCCGCATGTCTGCACGGCGACATGCCTGGGGGAGAGACGGCGGCCCGAGGCAGGCAACAACACGGGGCCCGGCTCGAAGCCCGAAAGCCCGTCGCTGGAGCGCGACAGCGTGACGGTGCCGGTGCCGAAAAGCCCGTACCACCAGCCACCGTGGCGGAAGATCCGCGCATAGGATGGCCCGAGCGGCTCCGGACGGGGCTCGAAATGGATGCCGTCGGGCGAGGTTGCGGCAAAACTCGTCTGGCGCCGGCCGCCGGCCTCGGTCGGTCCGTGAAAATACATGACCAGGCGGCGGCTCTGATCGTCGACATGCACGTCCGGCGAAGCGATGTGCTCTCGCAGGAACGGGCATTGTTCGAGCGACAGCGCCCCGCCGGGATGGACCCGCCACGGACCCTGCGGCGAATCCGCGTAGGCGAGCCGGATATACGTGCCCGTGTGGTGGGCGAAATAGAGATAGTAGGCGCCGAGCCGGCCCGGCAGCCAGTCGGGTACCCTGATCAGCGACGGGCCGTTGATGTTGTCGCCATCGTCGCCCGGCAGCATGCCCGGCGTGATGATGGGCCCATGTCGCCGAACCGCCAGAACGACGCGAGTCCCGGGCTGACAAGCCTCTTTCCGGCCTTCGTTCAAGCTTTGCCTCTCCGCCCACGAACATGGTCAGATACGTGCATTTTCAGGTGCCTGCAAATGGCCTGGCTTATCCACAGGCGGGAGCGTCGCCGTGAACCTCATTCGAGCCCGCGTTAAACCTATCTTCACCATGTTGCGGCACCGTCCCAGTCCTGCGGTGATGTTTTGAGTACCGCGGCGCCACACGCGCCCAGGCAACATACCCGCGCCTCCCCGGAGGCGCGGGTTTTCTGTTTCCGGTGCGCGGCAGATCGCCTTTGACTCCCCAGGACGGCTTCAGTATCAGCGGCCGGACCAGAGCGCGCCTCGATCGAGGCCCATTTCCGCCCTGAGCCACGGGTTCCGCACCGGCATGGATTCGACCGCACCGCTGCTGATCTTCTACGCCCGCAACGACGCCCTCGGCGACGGATTGCTAAGGCTGCCGGCATTGCGCGCCGCAAGAACGGCCTTCCCGCAGAGCCACATCGTCTATGGCACAATGGGCAACTCCTCGCTCACCGGTGTCTTGCGGAAGCACGTCGCTTCCCTCATCGACGATTTCAGGGCGGTGACGCCGCTTTCGGCTGTCCTCGCCGAGTTCAAGCCGCGCGGCGGGCAAACGACGCTCGTCGATTTCCGCACCGGCGTGCCCGGCCTGCTGGTGACCGGATTGCAGCTCATCGGCCGCGGCGTTCGCTACGAGCCCAATTTTGCCGGCTATATGCTGTCCTGGCGTGCGGGCGTCAGATGGACGCTGCGTCCCGAACACAATGCCTGGCGCTACCATCGGCTGGTGGAGCGGCTGGCCGGCAGGCATCTGCCATTCGACCACAGGCTGGACGTTCCGAAGGCTGCCCGCGCCATGGCGCGTCAGTTGCGCGGCGCGGACCAGCGTCCGCTCATCCTTCTTGGCGGCAACGCCAAGGGCAACAAGTTCATGAGCGACGCTCAGGTCGCCGCCGTCGCCGGCAACCTCATCGATGCCGGCTGCCGGGTGCTCTATCTGGTCACCCCGGGCAGCGGACCGAGCCCGCAGACCCTTGCCGCGAAGGAACCCCGTCTTCAACTGGTCGGCCCGGAGCTTGGGCTCGATGCCGAAGCATTCAGCGACCTGCTGCTTGCGCTCGGCGAAATGGCGGCCGCCTATGTCGGCATGGAAGGCGGTCTGGGGCATCTGTTCGCCACCGTCATGACCCCGGCGGTGATCATCAACAATGGCGCTAACATGGAACGTTGGCGGCCGCTGTCGAACACCGTCGAGGTGGTCACCGCGCCTAGGCGCGGGCGATCGGCGAAAGTCTCCGATACGCCGGCCGAGGCGATTATCGAAGCCACCCATCGCTTGCTCGCCGCGAGCCGACGCGACCACGCCTTGCCGCGCTAGATTACGGTCAGAAAAATCAGCCGAGGAAATCGGCTCGGTGCGGCGTGAAGCTGTCGACCAGGCGCCCGGCCTCCAGCGCCCTGACGCCGTGCGGCATATTGGACGGAACGATGAAGCTGCCGCCGGCTTCCAGAACTTCGGTCCGGCCGTCGACGGTCACCTCGAAGCGGCCTTCGGCGACGTAGCTCGCCTGCACATGCGGATGCGAATGCAGCGCGCCGACGCCACCCTTGTCGAAGCCGAACTCGACCATCATCAGCTCGCCCGTGTGGAGGAGCACGCGCCGGCGGTTGCCGTCCGGCGCCGGCGTCCGACTATATGCATGGCGCCGTGGTGCCGGTGGATGGCGGCTGGCTGGCGCGCTGAGAGAGGCGAGATG